>JANNRS010000026.1:0-6902 GCA_031401615.1 Minisyncoccota bacterium
GATGTATGTATTTTATTTTTTTAAGAGAATTTAATCTAAAAGTTTTGGAGTGTAGTCTGCTGGAGCTTCAGCGAGATACTTTTCTAAACTATCCATAGTAAGTAGACCTTTTTGAGCACCGACAAACTGAACAACAGACATAGAATTAATTGGTCCCCACATCAGTGCTTCTTTTAGAGATTTACCCATAAGTAGAGCTACAGAGATAGCTGAAGCGAAAGCATCACCGGCACCAGTACGCTCAAAAGGTGCTTGTGGGTAAATAGGCATGAACCAAGACTCATTACCATCTGATGCATAAGCACCTTTTATACCGTCACTGATAAATACTAGTTTTGGCCCGAGCTGGTGTAGATGGTGCATCAAAACTTTAGGATTATTTTCTGTTGTCTGGAGTATCTTTTTTGCTTCTTCAAGGTTACAGAAGAATGCGTAAGTATGTTTGTATATAGGAGTTAATACTTCAGCACTGAGTTTCATTTGGAATGTTCCTGGCTGGAAAACAAGTTTTACTTCTGGGTTATCAATCACATAGTTAGTTATTTCCTTGTGATAAGCTTCAGTGTTTTCCCCAAGAGAGGATAGATAGATCATTTTTGGTGGTAGTAGATCTTTTGGAAAATAAAGAGGATAGTGTTCGTGCTTTACTAAAATAGTTCGGTCAACATCATACCAAAGAACATAGTGATAGTTGGTAGGTATACCTTCGTGACTTTTTACATACTGTGTTAAAACGTTATTCTTCTTAAGTTCAGAGAGACAGTTGTCTCCATGAAAGTCTTTTCCAACATGAGCCATTAGGGCGCTACTGACTCCGAGACGAGAAGCAGAAATAGCCGCATTTGAGCTGTTGCCAACAGCTCGGAGTTCTTCAGCTGATTCATAAGGGATTTTATCTCCAAAGCGCATTGAGAGTTTGCAGTTATGTTCATCAATATCACAAGTAACTTGTGCATCTTTTATTCTAATAAAGACATCAGTTACTATGTCGCCAATGGCTAGGAAATCTATTTGTTCATTTTGCATCCTCTTATTATAACGGTTTTTTGTTTATGGTACAATTTAGTCATGAAGTCATTGCGTGCCTATATTGTTGAAGCTAGAAAGCAGAAAAAGGCCATTGGTCATTTTAACTTTTCAAACATTGAGGGACTCTGGGCTATTGCTCATGGCGCCAAAGCAGTAGGGGTTCCTGTTATTGCTGGTGTCACTGAAGGGGAACAAGATTTTATTGGCTTACATCAAGCTTTTGCTCTTGTTAAAACCATTAGAGAAGATTTAGGTATTCCTATTTTTCTAAATGCTGACCATCACTACAGTGTAGAGAGTGTTAAAGCAGCTATCGATGCTGGATTTGATAGTGTTATATTTGACGGAGCGAAACTTTCTATAGAAGAAAACATTGCGAAATCAAAAGAGTGTGTATCTTATGCACGCTCTTGTGGGCGCGACGTTATTGTTGAGGTAGAGCTAGGCTATATAGGTCAGTCATCTAAAATACTTGATGGTGTCCCAGAAGGTGTTTCTTTAGATATGTTAACAACTACAGAAGATGCAAAGCGTATTATTTCAGAAACCGGAGCAGATATGCTAGCCCCAGCTGTTGGCAATATTCACGGTATGTTTAAGGGAGGGGTAGACCCAAGGCTAGACATTGGCCGTATAAAAGAGATTGCTCAGGAAACAGATGTACCGTTAGTTCTCCATGGTGGCTCTGGTAATGACGCAGATTTTGATAAAGCTATTGATTCAGGTGTATGCATTATCCATATAAATACAGAACTAAGAAAAGCCTATGCTGAAAAGCTCAAAGAACATTTAGTAGAACACCCAGAAGATGTTGCCCCTTATAAATATTCTGCTGACGCAAGGTTGGCAATGCAAAAAGTTGTAGAACAAAAACTGAGAGCCTTCTCTAGGATTAAATAATATGCAAATAGACACACTCAAAAAAGTTTTTAAAGGAGATATTGAAAATGATGAGAGGGTGCTTGATACCTACTCGCATGATGCGAGCCTTTTTGAAGTAAGACCTGAGTTGGTAGTTTTTCCCAAAGATTCTACTGATGTTCAAGCATTGGTAAAATTTGCCAGTGAACAAAAAAAGAATGACCCAAGAAGCTCTATCACTGCTCGTTCGGCTGGGACATGTATGTCTGGTGGGCCACTGGGTGAGTCTATTGTTTTAGATACGACTCGCTATCTCAATAAAATTGTCTCTATAGATACTGAAAAGGGTATAGTCGAGCCAGGATGTTACTATCGTGATTTTGAAAATGGAACACTGAAAATAGATCGTATTATGCCAGCTTATACCGCCTCAAAAGGCATTTGTGCTATCGGAGGTATGGTCAACAATAACGCCGGTGGTGAAAAAACTATTAAATACGGAAAAGTTGAGCAATATTTACAAAAACAGAAAATAATTTTCTCTGACGGAAATGAGTACGAAGTCAAAGCACTGAGCAAAACAGAGCTCTATGCCAAAATAGCTAGGGAAGACTTTGAAGGCAAATTATACAAAAAGCTTTTTGAAATTATTGATAGCAATTACAATATTATCCAATCAGCCAGACCAAATGTTTCTAAAAACTCCGCTGGTTACTATCTCTGGAATGTTTGGAATCGCGATACACAAATTTTTGATTTAAATAAACTATTGGTTGGCTCCCAGGGCACTCTTGGTATCACAGTCGAAGCGCAACTTGGTTTGGTACCAGTTCCAAAATATTCCAAGATGGTAGTTGTTTATATGAACAAATTAGATCGTCTTGGAGAAGTGGTTGATACTGTTATGCGCTACGAACCAGAGAGCTTCGAATCTTTTGATGACCATAGTATGAAACTAGCTTTTCGTTTTATTACCGACTTTTTCAAGAAACTTGGCTTTTGGCGAACTATCAAACTCGGATTACAGTTCATACCTGACATGTTAATGGTTTTCCGCGGAGGTATCTCAAAACTTATTTTAATGATTGAGGTTACTGGTGACGATGAACAAATCCTTATTGCTCGGGCTCAGACTATTGCCGATGCACTGAAGCCTTTTAACTTTGGGACGAAAATAGCTCACTCGAAGGCAGAAGTAGAAAAGTATTGGACTATTCGTCGAGAAAGTTTCTCACTACTGCGCAATCACGCCAAAGGAAAACGTACTGCGCCTTTTATCGATGACATTATTGTTCGTCCACACGACATGCCGACATTTCTACCAAGACTCCAAGAGATACTTTCTCACTACAAACTCGACTACACTATTGCTGGACACGCTGGGAATGGTAACTTTCACATCATTCCGCTCATGGATCTAAACAATCCGTTTTCTTCAGATATTATTTTAGATCTCTCACAAAAAGTTTATTCGCTTGTTAGAGAGTATAAAGGTTCGATTACCGCTGAACATAACGACGGCATTATTCGCACGCCATACCTCTCATATATGTTTTCTCCTGAAATACTCAAATTGTTCCAAGAGGTCAAAGACCTATTTGACCCACAAAGTATCTTCAACCCCGGCAAAAAGGTAGGAGGGTCATTCAAATACATCTCTGACCACCTTATTCGAGACCACAATAAAGACCATTCTTCCTAGCGTAGTTTATATGGTTGCGTTTTAGAACTTTTCCCGTATAATGAAGCCCTATGATGTTAATACTAAAAGCCAATAAAAGAGCAGGGGAGAAAATGTCAGATGTTAGAGGAGCAGGGCTAGTCCCAGCTGTTTTTTATGGTTTTGGCAAAGAATCAACCAATATTTCTATCCCGTCTGGTGATTTTACCAAAGTTTTCAAGCAAGCAGGAGAAACAACAACCGTCACACTAGACGTTGCTGGTGAAAAGATCTCAACTCTTATTCACGATATCCAGCGTGATCCCGTAACTGGCGAAGCAACCCATGTAGACTTTTTGGTTGTAGACATGAACAAAGAAGTAGAGGTTTCTGTGCCTATCGAATTCACCGGACTCGCCGAAGCTGAAAAAAGTGGTATTGGTATGGTTATGAAGATCATGCACGAAATCGAAGTTCGAGCTCTTCCTGCAGATTTACCGCACTCTATTGAAGTTGATATTACAGCTCTAGCTACACTTCATGATGCTATTCACGCTAAAGATGTTGCTCTTCCAAAGGGAGTCTCTCTTGTCGCAGACGGGGAAGAAGTAGTTGCTTCTGTCTCGGCCTTCGTAGAAGAAAAAGAGGAAACTCCAGTTCTCGATGTTGATGCTATAGAAGTAGAAAAGAAAGGAAAGGAAGCCAATAAAGAAGAGGGGGAAGCTGAAGAAGCGACTGCTTAATCAGTCAACATAACTTATACAAGGTCAAGAGCTTAGAGCGTAAGGATTTGCTATAATCTAAGTCTTATTTATATGCACAAAGCTTTTATTTTCATATTGATGCTTGCGGTGATTATACCCGTAAACATCCTCCAAACAGGATTTGTTCTAGAGACAAATTCTGCTTTTGCTCAGGTTACTTCAGCTGAAGAGAGGGCACAACTTGAGGCTGAGCTTAGGGCTCTAGAATTAGAAATTAAGGAAAAAGAAGCTGTTCTTAAAAGTCAGCAACAAAAAACAGGGACTCTTAAGAAAGATGTTCAATTGCTTACTTCACAGATTGAGACAGCTAAACTAAAGATAAGAGCCAAGACTATTGCCATCAATAAACTTGGACAAGAAATCACTCAAAAATCAAAAGCCATCAACGATCTAGAATCAGAAATAAATCGTGAAAAGAATTCTTTAACTCAGCTAGTTAAACGTACTAATGAGCTTGATCAAAAAGGTGCTGCTTACGTACTCCTATCTGCGCAGTCAGTTTCAGATTTTTATGAAGATTTAGACGACTTTTTATCTATCAAACGTTCACTCTATGCTTCGGTTAATAAAATCAAACAGGTCAAGAGTTTAACTGAAGATCAAAAAGATCAATTAGAATCCAAAAAAGAAGATGAGCTCGATGCTCGTAGCTCTATTGATTATCAAAAGAAAGCTGTCGAACAATCAGAAAAAGAAAAGAAGTCATTACTTCAAATTAGCCAGAGTAAAGAAAAAGAATATCAAGCTGTGCTTGCTGAGCGACAAAAGAAAGTTACAGAAATTCGTAATAAACTTTTTAGTTTTGCTGGAGGAAGTACTAAGGCTATTCCGTTTGCCCAAGCCTTTGAATATGCTGAAGCAGCTTCTGTTAAAACGGGAGTACGCACGGCCTTTATTTTGGCAATCCTGACTCAGGAGTCAAACCTTGGTAAAAATGTTGGGACTTGTAATCGCGCTGGAGACCCACCATCAAAAAGTTGGAAGAACGTTATGAGTCCAACTCGTGATCAAGCTCCGTTTTTACGTATTACTTCTGCGTTGGGACTGAATCCAGATACGACTCCGGTTTCTTGTCCTATTGCGGGGGGAGGTTGGGGAGGAGCTATGGGGCCAGCTCAGTTTATTCCTTCAACTTGGGAAGTTGTTGATAACGAAGTTGCCAGTAACTTAGGTGTGTCTATAGCCAACCCGTGGCGAGCTCAAGATGCTATTATGGCTTCTGCTGTTTATCTTAAACAGCGGGGGGCCGTTGGAAGTGAGTCTAGTGAGCGCAACGCTGCTTGTCGATACTACTCAGGACGTTCTTGTGACGGGAAAAGGCCTGCTAACAGTTTTTATGGTAACAATGTTATGTCTATTGCTCGCAGAGTCCAAACTGATATTGACTATTTAAAACAATATGGTGTTTCTCGAATATAAAGTATAGAGCCTTTAAGTACTTGAAAAAAAGTCGGCTTGTGCTACAATGAAGCCCTATGAAAAAGGACACTCACCCAAAAAACTTTAGAGAAGTAGTATTCCTCGACAACTCGTCAGAGGCAGAATTTATCATCGGCTCTACTGTTGCGACTACTGAAACCACGACTATCAAAGGCAAGGAATACCCACTTTTTCGGGTTGAAATCTCAAGTGCCTCACACCCATTTTTCACTGGTAATGAAAAGGTTATCGATACGGCTGGACGTGTTGATCGTTTCAACAAGCGTCGTGCTGCCAGCACAGAAAAGAGCTCAAAGAAATAACTGAGAAAAGCCCTCGTCGGACATTTTGTTTTTCTCGAAAACTTGGCTTTGCCTCAAACAGTTCTCAGAAAATAAAATTTCCGATTCGGGCTTTTTTGTTATAGTGTGTATATATGATTGATATTGAATCACTAAAAAAGAATCCACGAACACAATACTTGGCCCAAGAGTATGAGAAACTTTTAGCACAAGAGTTTGAACTTGAAACGCTTTTAGCGAGTGATGCCAGTCTCTCTGATATGGTAGGAGAAGAGAAAACCTCTATTGTTGTTCAAAAAGAAGCTCTTGAAAAGCAGTTAGAAGATATGGAGAAAGCCGAAGTAGAAGAAGAAGAGTTTCCAAATGAAATTATTCTCGAAGCCCGCGCTGGAGCTGGGGGAGATGAAGCCTCTATTTTTGCCACTCAACTAGTGGAAATGTATGAAAGATTTGCTGATAGTCGGGGATGGAATAGTAAACATATAGACGAGTACACTCTGGAAATAAAAGGTAAAGATGTATACAAATTGCTTAGATTTGAAACCGGCGTCCATCGTGTTCAACGTGTGCCAGCGACAGAGAAAAATGGGCGTATCCATACTTCTACTGCGTCTATTGCTATATTGCCCATGAGAAAGAAAGTAAACTTTGTCATCAATCCAGTAGACTTGGATATGGAATATTCGCGTTCAGGAGGAGCAGGAGGGCAGAATGTGAACAAAGTTGAAACAGCCGTGCGCTTGATCCATAAGCCAACTGGGATAGACGTTCGTTCAACTAGTGAGCGAAGTCAGTTGGCTAACCGTGAAAAGGCTTTGCAAATCCTAACAGCCAAGCTCCAACAAATGAAAGAAGCTGAAGAAGCCC
>JANNRS010000027.1:0-1679 GCA_031401615.1 Minisyncoccota bacterium
TGCAGAGTTTCAGTTTTCTGTAGCAGGAACCATCACCACTCTGTATTGATGCGGCACTACCTAAAAAACTAGTTTTTTATAAACAAGACGTCATATAGCATAATGGCATGAGCTCTTCCGATTTTTGAAGTTTTTAAAAAAGTGTGCTGTACTAGACTCCATAAAAGGAGAAGCAATGGCAGTACCATATAGCGTAGATTTAAGAAAAAGAGTATTGGCTGAGTATGATAAAGGCGTTCTTAAAAGATATGAGATAGCAAAGCTATTTCAGGTCACTGTAAGAACAATATACACCTGGGTTCAAACAAGAAATCTCACCGGTAAGATAGAGGCAAAAAGTGGCTACCAAAAAGGCCATAGTCATAAAATAATTGACACAGAAAAATTCAAATCTTTTATCACAGATAATCCCAATTTAAGCCTCAAAGAGCTCAGTGATAAATGGGGCAACGTTTCCAGCTCAACCATTAGAGACAAACTACTTAAAATTGGGTTTACGGTAAAAAAAAACAATGGGGATACAAAGAACGTAATGAGCAAAAAAGAGCAGAATACAAAGAAGAAATAGCAAAAATCGATCTAATGCTTATCCATTATGTGGATGAAGCAGGAATAGATAATGATGATTTTTATGAATATGGATGGTCACTTCGCGGAGAAAGACTTTATGCACTCAAGCCAGGTACCAGAACACAACGAATCAGTATTATTGGCGCATTAAATCAAAATATTGTGCATTCACCACTTGTCTTTGAAGGGTATACAAATAAAGAACTGTTCGAGTTATATCTCGAACAGATACTGATTCCCAATCTAAAACCAGGTGAATATGTTGTTATGGACAATGCCAGTTTTCATAAGAGCGAAAAAATTCGTAACTTGATTGAAAACGCTGAATGCACGCTCATATATCTTCCTGCATATTCGCCCGATCTCAATCCTATTGAACACTTTTGGCATCAAATTAAAAACACCATCAGAAAAAGTTTAGAAAAGGTAGAGCAGTGCTTATTCCAAGCCGTACAAATTGCTTTTGATACAATCGGAAAAGCTTAATCAATCATGCTATACCTTCACCAAAACAGTATCGGAATTTAAAAAAATCCAATAACAATACCAACACAACACACAATGTTAAAATAGATAACAACCATATCTTGACGCTTCCGCGTGATACATGGATACCCATTTTTAATTGCTTACCATTAAAAGACCAATATCACCTTGCACTGACTTGTAAAGCATACAAAGAAGTTTTCGATTTTAAAAATGATTCTATAAAGACATCCTACTCAATACCATTAGCAAGCCAAAATATAACTAATTGACAAGTAGTTGGTTATATTCTTTATAATGACTTTATAGGTCATAATAAGGCTCGATAATGAAGTTACAAAAAAAGATAGCTCTCGCAATGTTGGCTCTTTTTATACTTTATTCTGGTAGCTCTCTAGAAAGTTTTGCTTTTAGAGAGTCTATAGACTGGATGAAATCACTCTTTTCTTTTAATATCACGCTCGCATACAATAACTACTTTGGTCAGGGGCTTTGCAATTTTCATAATATACTCGCGCCCTATAAAACATATACCACACCACGCATAATCATAGGCCCTTGCAAAAACATTATCTTGATAGCAGATGGCAAAATGGCTCGGATTTACTTAGGTAATATTCCTC
>JANNRS010000028.1:0-3934 GCA_031401615.1 Minisyncoccota bacterium
TCAGTTGACCTATACAGGCTATGAAGGTAACAACAGTACTATCGCTTATTTCCAAATAGGAAATGTCGATGGACATAAAACTATCTTCGGTACAACACCACAATCATTTGCTGTCACCTCAATTGCCGATCCGGCAATACCTGCATCAGGAATAATTCTTCATGGTCAGGACAAAGATGTATTTAGTTACGGAGTAAAACTAACTGGCCTTTCCGGGTCGGTTACCGAACACCGTTTCTTGGTAGGAGGACCTGCCGCAGGAGCAATTTCTAAACTGAGACTTTTTGATGGTGCTAATAATTTTATTGCACAAGCAAATGTTTCTGGTGGCGTTGCAACTATTGTTACCAACGATGCCGTAAGTGCTGGTTTGCAAAAAGCATACAGTGTTAAACCTGTCGTTGATGTCACCTCTGGTGATGTCTCCAATAGCGACTTCACTGTTACTCTCGATGCTGTTAAGGCAGTTTCTACTGCCAATGAACAAAAAACTGACGGTACCGACAGGGCGGCGAACCCTTTTACGGTGTTTAAATCGTCAATGACGGTATCACAAGTGCCGTTACCTGCAGTCCCTATAATAGATTCTGTTTGGATGAATGCTTATAGGTGGAACGAAACTGCTTCAGTTTTTGGTCCTATGGCTACAAAGAACCGTTGTTTCGGAGTTCTCTTTGTAGACAATGGGGTTCAGGATACGTTACAACTTGTTCCTGAAATTTGGAAAGGTTCCACTAATGTTACATCTTCATTTTATTTGGTTAACCAAATTGGTGACACTGTGAAATATTTAGTGAAGTCAGATACAAAACTGTATCTTGTTTCCAAAACAGGAGGTAATGGAGGGGAAACTATAACACCAGCGGGATTGACTGATGGGTATACACTGCGTTTTCTTCCTAGAGGATTTAAACACTCTGGAGATGGATATGCAGTGGCTCCGGTATTTAGCCAAACAAGGTTGTCGCCTGATTTTAAATTTATAGTTGGCACACTTGGTTCGTTTGCAAAAATGTCTACTGAACGTTCAGGAAACAGTAATGCTCAAGTTAAACCTTGGATCGTCAGTGATTTCAGCTCTCCTTCTCAGAGTGCATTATTAAACCTATCATCAAATGATTGGCTTGAATTATTAGGTTCACTACCTGAGCAGGTATATTCCCAATAGTATTTCATTCTTTATATTTTCGTACCCAAGCCTCCGCTAAAAACGGAGGCTTTTTTACTATCCCCACACATGCCTTGTAGGGGGGGGTCTTATTCAAAGTGCATATGTTCGTATTGCTTAACTACTTCTTTCAAAAGAGGATAAGAATTTAACTCTGGGTCTTTTACGATGATTTCTTTGGCGCTTCGTTGTGCGGCTTCTACAAGTTTGATATTTCTTAGAGCTTCCATGCCAATATCTGAAATACCCCATTGTTTGATACCAGTGAGTTCTCCGGTACCACGAAGTTGTAAGTCATATTCGGCTAGTTCGAAACCATTTTTAGCTTTAGTAAAAACAGTCATTCTGTCTTTGGTTTTATCACTCTTGGCATCAGCAAACAAAAAACAATAAGGTTGATAACTACTTCTCATAACCCGACCACGGAGTTGATGAAGTTGTGCCAGTCCGAATCGTTCAGCACCTTCTATGATAATAGAGGTAGCATTGGGAACATTAACCCCAACCTCCACCACAGATGTTGCAACCAAAATGTCAGTTTTGTGAGCATAAAAATCTTCCATAGCTTCTTCTTTGTTGTCTTTAGTCATTTTGCTATGAATGATACCTATCTTGTATTCTGGGAAAATATCTTTTTGTAGTCGTTTAGCTTCTTCGGTAACACTTTTAGCAATAACAGCTTTAGCTTTATCAGGGTCGGGAAGATCAATTCGAGGGCAGATAATATAAGCCTGGCGACCTTCTTTTAGAAGTTCACGAATGTGTTCATAAGTTTGTTCACGTCTATTGGGTAGAACTATTTCAGTGATGATTTGTTTACGTCCGACAGGCATCTCGTCGAGGAGTGACAAGTCTAGATCGCCATAAATAGTGAGAGCCAAAGTTCGAGGTATAGGGGTGGCAGTCATGGAAAGGAGGTGAGGGAAGTGACTATCTTTCTTGGCAATATTTTTTCTTTGATTAAGTCCAAAGCGGTGCTGTTCATCGATGATGGCTAGGGCTAGGTGTTTAAATGTCAGAGATTTTTGAATCAAAGCATGAGTTCCAATAACTATTGGGATTTCTCCGTTAGCGATCCATTTCTGAAGCTGGGTTCGAGAAATAGTTGTCCAAGGAGTTTGGCTTGACGCCACTTTAGTCGGAAACTTGCGACAACCACTACCAGTAATGAGAGCAATGGAAATACCAGTATGACGAAAATACTCAATGAAGGATTCAAAGTGTTGGGTTGCTAAAATTTCAGTTGGTGCCATATAAGCTACCTGGAGAGAACCAAATGTTTGTTTTTCTCTTTCTTGCCCGGCTAATCCAGCAGAGCTGGACGCCCGAACCTCTGTTTGAGACAGAGGTTTTAGTGGGCGATTCATAACTGTTGCATAAACTGCTGTGGCAGCTACCGCTGTTTTTCCACTTCCGACATCTCCCTCAAGGAGGCGAGACATCGGAGAATCTTTTTCTAAGTCTTCAAGTATGTGATCAATAGAAGACTTTTGGGCACCGGTAAGGGGAAATGGAAATCTAGAAATAAAATTTTCAACATCTACACTTTTAGTGTTTATATTATAGGCCTGTTCTTTGGCGACACGAGCACGTTCTTGTCCACGCGCCAAATTGATTTGAAATATTTCATCAAAAGCAAATCGTTTTCTAGCCTTCAGCGCGTCATCTTTGTTTTTAGGATTGTGTATCCAGATGAGCGCTGTCTTTAGTTGCGGCAAGGAATATTCTTTGAGGATAGCTTCCGGAATATGGTCTTTTATTTCTATAAGTTCGCTAAGTGCTCTGGCAATAGTATGAGAGAACCATTCACTAGAGACCCCTTTGCTCTCAGCATAGAGAGGAGTTAAGACTCCACCTCCTTCACCTCCGAAAAGACTATCGTGACTATCGATAGGTAAAGTTTTTTCTTCTCTAGTACTTGGATTTACCATGGTCAGCTTTTCTTTATTTAAAGTCACTTTCCCGGTGAGCTCAATTGTTTGACCAACAGAAAACATTTTGGCTAGATATGGTTGGTTGAACCAAGTGACAGCGATACTGCCACTAACATCTTCAACTATAGCTTCACTCATAGATACTTTTGTTTTCCAAGACTTTCTATTTTGTATTTTCTTGATAGTGCCACGAATGGTGACATGGGCTCCATCTGTTAGTCCTGAAATAGAGAGAAAACTCGACGCATCGGCATAACGAGTAGGGTAGTGGTAGAGAAGGTCACGAACAGAAAATAGACCAAGACGAGTAAGAGCTCCTCGGGTATCTTGTTTAAGCCGAATTAGGGATTCTATTTTAGATTCGAGGGTTAGCATATTACTCAGAGCGCATTGGTGCGGGAATTTCACTTTTTATCAATGCAGTAGTTTGGGACTGGATTTTTTGAATAACCCAAAGCAATAACATTGTCAGTCCTGGGACAAGCCCAGCATCCCCAATAGAGAGTTCAGAAGCAATAGCTCCACCCAAATAGGCAGTACCAAGGAAAACACCCATATATCTAGTTTTTTTACTCCAAAGGGACAATGCGATGACAATATTAATCAAACCAATTGTTATTCGGTAGTTCAAAAAATTGAGCTCGGTTAAAATTTCAATTTGTCTTTCGGCACCAGAGAGCATTGTATAGGCGCTTATCAAAAAAAGTAGCGAAACGATAATGATGAGAAATCTCTTGAGGAAGGTTCTTTTCTTCATGTAAATATTATAGCACTAGCACCACTTATGTTCTAAAAAACAAAAAACCATCCGCCAGCTGGCGGATGGTTTTTT
>JANNRS010000029.1:0-3784 GCA_031401615.1 Minisyncoccota bacterium
CAACAGAGGACTACCAATCTCTTCAACATTCCTACGACCTTCTGAGGCAGCAGGCTTTGGCGCTGATAGCTGACATGGTTCAGGCTGAGGGAGAGTTGAAATTAATAGGCAGGGCTTTTAAAAGTGATATTACTGAGCGACTAGCATCCTTCAACAAGTTCATGGAGGGCGAGTCGTGAGTGATAAAGAGATAGGCTGGGCTAATCAACCTAAGCCGATTGATGATATGACCCCTCCAGATAAAGCCGTGAAGCCTCCGAGTTTTCCTTGGGACGACGACCCTGGAAATAATGATGGATGGTATGACAAAGCAGAAATGGACGTTTACCTTGCCCAGCGTGTGAGCGCCCTGACTGCCGCCAATAAACAACTCCAACAAGAAAAAGACTACAGCGCAGAGACCCATTATAGGTTTGAAGAATTAAATGAGCGTTTTTCTGCCGCCAATGAAAAGATCTGGGAGCTTGAAATAGCTAATGCAAAATTAGGGCATCATTTTGAAAATTGCAATTCTGATAAGATTGTAACTCTTAACATAGAAATCACCGCACTCAAATCCCGACTAGCTTTAGCTAAGGGCGCGCTGGAGTTTTATGGCGCGTTAGCCAATTGGGGGCTGCATGAAATGTCACTTGACGAGGATAGAAAGCCGTTTTGTTATTTTCGTACAACAATAAAAGACGATAGCACTGAGAAAGAAAATAACGAGGTTTATGGCGGCAAGCGAGCAAGAGAAGCGCTGGCAAAAATCGAGGGGGAGTGAGTGAATACCACTACTTATGATAGTTAAATGCAAAAAGCGACAGATTTCGGTGCTTTGTGCATATTTTAAAATGGTCATAAAATGGTTTTTTGGGCATATAAAAATGTGCAAAATTACATAAATAATTGTAAGCCAATGACGGTCGATTGTATGGTGAGGTAATACGGATGAAAAATAAAAAAGCTAAACGTCCTAAAAAGGACAGTTATATTGCGAAACTTTTGCCATGCGCGTTCTGTGGTGCCGAGTGTAAGGCGCCACGGAACCTTATAACTCATGTTGGATTATCGTACACCAAATATTATATCGAGTGCGATAGGTGTGCGTGTCGTGGACCTCAGAGCCTTGATAAGAAAATAGCACTAAAGGCTTGGAATAAGCGTAAGTGATTGTATAACTTTCGGGCCAAGTACCCTCTAACATGGTACGGACAGATAAACCGTAAACCAGTGGAGGGGAAAGGCCCGATTTATCTGGAATTACCGGATAATTGGAATTGGCTATTATTGGATATAAATATGGGTATTTTGTATCCTATATTGTCCAATATGTCCCAATTATTGTCACATACTGGTTATTGTTTTATACCCCAAAAGGTACGAGAATAGTGATTTGAGGATTTTTGTACCCGATGAGGTATTGATAAGTTTATCGTACTAAAAACTTGACATAACTGCATGGAATTTTAGTAAATATTCATGCAAAAGGAGAACTAATGCCGCGAGTTTATTTGAGTTTTAAATTGCCAGAAGAAAATGAAGAATTTGAAATTGCCTTTGCTGGCCATAACTATAAATATGTGCTTGAGGATCTGGATAATTTCCTACGCAATAAGCTCAAGTACGACGGCGACTTGCACGAAAAATATATTAAGGTTTACCAAGAGGTTAGGGATAAACTACATGAGATTTGTAAAGAGCGCGGCCTAGCGTAAAACTGGCCTAACAAATTAACTAGCGATGTTTTAAAATTGGGCATGGCAAAATGGTTAATATTAACCGCGCTATTATCAAGCTGTATTTCAGATAAGAATTATCGAGATATGAAAAAAGGGTCTGAACCACCGCCACCGTGCGAATGTCCAGTTATAACATTAACCTGCCCAGACCCTTTTTATATTGACGAAGAAGAAGAATAGAATAATCTTTAGTCAAAAAGGGGTAGAAATGTTTAAGTGGTTATTTAGAAAATATATTAGGGCCATAGAGGTACATCAAAAAACAATAAGTGAAATGCTAGATGTTCAAAAAGAACAAGCCGACCTTTTGTTGGGCGCGATAACAATTCTAAAAGAGCACGAAGACCAGATTAAAAAATTAAGCATTAAAAGTGATTGTCCTTGGGATTTGGATATATTTACCAAAAAGGATAAAAATGAAAAGATTTAATTGGTATTTAATAGGTAAGTATCTGGTGGGCCTAGGATCAATACTAAGTCTAGTCGGGCTAGTTCTAATTAATATTTATGAAGATTACAGGCCTAGAGAATATGTCCAGTGGACTATGGTAGCAGGTGAGCCAGATATTCTTGGCAAGGTTACTTCTAATAAAAATAAAGTTGAGGCAAGAGCATTTGATGGAATTGTTTACGAAGAAAACGTACGATTTTACGCACAAGTAATTATTCCAAGTAATTCTGTTATGGCTAGTTGTGGCGGAACTCCGCCAAACCAAGAAATACCAATTGATCCAAGTATGCCTACACAAAAATTAGATTGGGGTTATACAAAAATTCAAGCATCAGAGGCTAACCAAATAACAGAAGGTGAAGGAATTACTGTCTGTATCGGAGACACAGGCATAGATCTAACACACCCAGATTTAAAAATAGAAAAGTACACTAGCTTTGCAGGATCTTACTCGGGCGTTCACGGGCACGGCACACACGTGGCTGGAATAGTAGCGGCATTAAATAATTCTGTAGGATCTAAGGGAACAGGAAGCAATATAAAAATAATTTCAGCACAGGTTTTGGGTTCCGATGGATCAGGCTCTCTCGAAGGTATTGCTAATGGAATTAAATGGTGTGCTGACCAGGGCGCACAAGTAATTAATTTAAGTCTAGGCGGCGGCGGACCTACTCAACTAATGTATCAGGCTTTACTTTATGCTACTCAAAAAGGTGTTAAGGTAATGGCAGCAGCTGGAAATGACAGTGGACCTACAAATTATCCTGCAGCTTTTCAAATGCCAGGACTATATGCAATAAGTGCAACAACTCAAAGTGACCAGCTCGCTAGGTTTAGTTCTAGAGGTAAAATAGAATTTGCTGCCCCTGGTGAGAACATTTACTCTACTATGCCAATGAATGGATGTCAGATATGTGGTGGTGCTAAAGGCTGGGGAATGATGACTGGTTCGTCGATGTCAACGCCATATGCAAGTGGAGCGATGGCATTAGCGTTAAGCAAAGGCAAAATGTTGCAAGCAGATTTAATTGGTAACCCACAAGATTATGGGCAAGGAAGAATTAATGCCCTAAAGAGTGTTCAATGAATAAGCCACGTGAATTTTGGATTGATGAATTTCATTGCCCAGATCGTGGGGCTATCATTTCTGATGTTGGATATAATAAGCCACACAGAATAGGAAGAGGACAAGATATAATCCAACTTATAGAGAAATCGTCAGCAGATAGCCTACTAAACTCTTTTAAGGACCTTATTTCTTGGGCTGAAAAAATACATGAAAAACCAAAATATTGCAGGATTATTTCAAAAAGCAATAAAGCAATAAAAGAATATTTAGGGGAATAAGTGAAGAAAAAACCATACTATGATTTAAAAGATAACGAGATGTTTAACGCCCATGAGGCAATTCAGAAAAAGAAGCAAATAAAAAAAAAGCCCAAGAAGAAAAAAAGATAGACAAACCTAAGACAGATAAATAAGATCACATCACCCAGAATTAAGCACGCCAGGGTATTGTCATTCTCCATGCCTTGCCCTGGCTTTTTATCCATAGGTCCAGTATCTAATTAAAACTTAAATTGTTAAAATTCGCTTAAGTGTCAATCATAAA
>JANNRS010000030.1:0-23116 GCA_031401615.1 Minisyncoccota bacterium
ACTTTTTGATGAAATTGAAAAAGCTCATCCAGAAGTCTTCAACATTCTCCTGCAAGTACTCGACGATGGAGTTCTAACAGATGGAAAAGGGAGAAAAGTAAACTTCAAAAACACTATCATTATCATGACCAGTAATATTGGTAGTCAGTTTGTTCAAAAGATGGAATCTATTGGCTTCCACAACAACACTGAGACAGCTCAGTATTCTCAAATGAAAGATAAAGTTGAAGGTGCTCTCAAGGATCATTTCAAACCAGAGTTTCTAAATCGTATTGACGAAATCGTAGTATTTGATATCCTCAGTCCGGAAGCGATAAAGCAAATTGTTTCTATTCGCACCAATGCTATCCTTGCGCGTTTGCAAGAAAAAGGTATAACTGTGAATATTGATGACGATACACTTTCATACTTAGCACGAGTCGGCTATAATCCACAGTACGGGGCTCGACCCCTCAATCGGTTGATTCAGACGAAAGTCCTCAATCCGATTGCAGAGCGTATCATTCGGCAGACCATAGTCTCCGGTGACGCTGTGACTGTTTCGATAGTAGGTGAAGACATTGTCATTACCTCAAATAATAAAAAGTCGAAACAGAGTAGTTCCTTTCGGAATCAGAGAAAAGGAACTTCGGTTTCTAAGTAACTGATTCCATCACGTCTCTCGCTTTGTGCGAGGGACGCACGCGTCGGTCCCCGCCAAAAGCGGGGCGAGGGTAGAGTTTACCCCGCCGCTGACAGCACTTGTTTTAACGAGCGCTGTCACAGGCGGGGTGGTCAAATTACATCAGTCATGTGGATTGTATATATTTTAAAAAGTAAAATTGCCAACAAATATTATATTGGTTGCACCAATAATCTTTTTAGAAGAATACACGAACATAATTCTGCTCAGACTTCTTCAAATAAGTCATATATCCCATATGGGCTTGTCTATAAAGAAGAATATCAAGACAGGAATCTGGCATATAAAAGGGAGAAAGAAATAAAAAGCTATAAAGGCGGAAATGCTTTTAAGAAGTTAATAAAAGAATAAATATGCGTCGGTGGTAGAGTGGTCAATTACATCAGACTGTAAATCTGACGCCTTCGGGCTACGCAGGTTCAAATCCTGCCCGGCGCACAAAAGCAAAAACATCTCACTTCACTGTGAGATGTTTTTGCTTTATGTCTCGCCGAGGAGTAAACCAATTTATTGGTTTACGTCAGGATTTGAACGACGGAGCGATGTCCACCAGCTGGTGGACAAGCGAGTCGGTGCCTAGACCTTTTGCGAGAGCAAAAGAGTCGAAGGAAAATCCTGCCTTCATAAAAATCTAAATGCTATACTTATCTCATGAAACGCATCGGTATTCTCCGTGGTGGCATAAGCCCTGAATATTCTATATCACTCAAAACAGGTGGAGCGGTTCAGCAAGCTCTCATTGATGGCGGGTTTGAAGCTATCGATATGCTTTTAGATAAACAAGGAGTACTCCACATAAAAGGTGTCCCGGCCGATTTAGACAAAGCCCAGATGTCAGTGGATTATGTTTGGAACGCTCTACATGGTGAGTTTGGAGAAGACGGCAAAGTTCAAGGGTTACTCGATCAATATGGTATCCCTTATAGCGGTTCAGGTGTTATTGCTTCTGCACAAGCTTTTAATAAGCAAAAAACTAAAGAGTATGCACAATCTCTAGGTATCAAAACGCCAACCTCGCTTCTGGTCATGCCAGAGGGAGCAGAATCTGTTTCAGAAATAAGCGCTCGCATTTACAAAACTATGGCACCACCATGGGTCATCAAACCTCTCTCTGGAGGATCATCCGTTAATACTTTTTTTGCTTTTACACCTCTTGACCTAGCCAATATTGTTGAAGAGTCTATTTCCCACAACCAACCATTTATAGTTGAACAATATATTTCTGGTACAGAAGTAGCGGTAGGGGTGATTGATGAATTTCGCAATAAGAAAAACTATGTTCTGCCGGTAGTTGATATAACTTCTTCGTCTAGAGGGGTACTAGATTATGATTCTAGGTTAGAAGGAGGGTATTCAGACACCCAATCACGCCTGCGACCTAGTGAAAGGCAACAAATAGGTGAATTGGCCCAGAAACTCCATACTAGTTTGGGAGCTAAGGACTATTCTCAGAGTGAATTCATCGTTGATCGCTTTGGTAAGATCTGGTTTATCGAAACTGATACTCAACCAGCACTTCATCCAGAAGCCCCATTTTATAAGGCCCTAGAAGCAGTTGGGGCAACACTGACAGAATTTGTGAAGAGTGTGCTGAGTAAATAAGTGTTATAATAAAGACCTATGGCACATTTTGGAGAACACGTTACTCTTGATGGGTATAATGGCGATTTTGATTTATTAAATAGCGAAGAGGTTGTTACAAAAGCCTTAAAAGAGATGCCCGCAGAAATGGGGATGACTATTTTAGGCGGCCCCGTTGTTTATTTCGCTAAAGGTAATGACTTAAAAGACCCAGGAGGCTGGAGCGGCTTTGTAGTTATCGAAGAAAGCCACATCAGTATTCATACTTTCCCAGCACGAGGTTTTATCTCTGCCGATGTCTATACTTGTAAAAATGGTATGGATCAAGAAAAAATAGTTCAATTTTTTCGGGACCGATTTGGTATTAAAGATGAAGAAGTTAATTTTATAAAAAGAGGAACTCGTTATCCAGATCAAAATTTATAACAGAAAAACATATGCAAAATACAAACCTGCCTACATTAGAATTTATCCTCAAAAATTATAAAAATTTTAATGCAAGAGCTACTCGTGATGCATTGATTGCTTATTGGCGTCATACAGAAAAAGGGGGCAAAATGTTTTGGGCAGTAGCCGGAGCCATGTCTTCAGCTCAGCTGGGGATTGTTTTGGCTCCAGCTATTAGAGCGGGACTCATCCACGGTATGTCTGTAACCGGAGCAAACCTTGAAGAGTCACTTTTTCGATTAGTAGCTCACAATAGTTATACAGATTTTCCTGATTATCGATATTTTACTAAAGAAGATGATACAAAAATTTTAGAAGAACGTATGCGACGAGTTACCGATACTAGTATTCCTGAAGATGAAGCATTTCGTGCTGTCGAAGGATTGATTGTCCCAGTTTGGAAGAAAGCCACAGAAGATGGTACTCGTAGATTTTGGCATGAATACTTTTATGACCTTATACAAGCAATAGACAAAGATAAACACGAGGGTAAGGCTGAGGAATGTTGGCTCTTGGCCGCGGCTGAAAATAATATTCCAATTGTTGTACCAGGATATGAAGATTCAACCTTCGGTAACATTTTTGCTTCGCACGTTAAACTAGGGGACGCTAGTGCCTTGATTGCCAAGAGTGGAATAGAGTATATGGGAGCGTTTTATGACCAGTACCAAGAGCTTTCCAAAGGAGAGGGAATTGGATTTTTCCAGATTGGTGGTGGTATAGCAGGGGATTTTCCAATTTGTGTTGTACCAAGTATTAAATATGATCTAGAACAAGAGGTCAAACCTTGGGCTTACTTTTGCCAAATAAGTGATTCAACAACTTCGTATGGATCATATTCAGGAGCGACTCCAAATGAAAAGATTACTTGGGATAAGTTGACCAAAGATACTCCGATGTATGTTGTGGAGTCAGATGCAACGATTGTAGCCCCACTTATGCTTACAGCACTTCTAGAATGCAAAGCAAATCCAAAAGAAGCCAATGATCTAATTGAGAAATATACAGCTTAAATAAAAACCCCTACAACGTAGGGGTTTTTATTATCTCAACTTATCTTTAAATTTGTTTGCAATTATACTATAGCAAAGTTGAGCTGCCCCGTATTCTGTTAAGACTGAGTCACGCATAGGTGAGACTTCTACAATATCAGCACCGATCAGATTTTTTTCTGTGACCAACCTTTGTATGAGTTCCATCCCATACCACCATTCAAGCCCGCCTTGAACCGGGGTTCCGGTACCAGGCATGTGTGCAGGGTCAAAGCCGTCTACGTCTATAGTCAGGTAAACATTTTTAGTTTTAATTGAAGCCAGCACTTCATCTATAGTTGGAACTTTGTTTCCATTGCCCCATTCAAATACTGTGACATTATTCTTGGGATTACTAAAATATTCGTATTCATCTTTAGAGTATGTACGAATACCAACCTGGACAAGGTTGTATCCAATTTCACTTGCTCGACGTATAACACAAGAGTGGGCGAGTTTTGAGATTTTATTATTTGAATAATCACTATTGTCCTCACGTAAATCACAGTGCGCATCTATCTGTAGAATAGTCACATCCTCCGGTTTTATTTTTTTTGATAGCGCTTGAAATAATCCTAGAGAGACAGAGTGTTCACCACCTAGGAGAAATATAAATTTATTTTTAAAAATTAATTTCTCACATTCTTTAGTGATCTTTGTTAATGCTTCTTTTGGTGAGAGGGAAATTATGTTGGGCAAGTTTAATAATCCAGTTTTGATAATTTTATGAGGTTGGCATTTTAAATCACGATCCCATAACTCAAGTTTTGAATCTAGGCATTTTATTATCTCTTTTGGGCCATTTATTGTACCCTTACGACCTGAAGCTGTTTTCTCATATGGAGCACTTACAATAACTACATCTGCATCTTCTATTTTTTTTGTATTTATAACTGTATCTATCATAGTAAATATATTTTAATACTATTTGTGATATTACAAGAAATATGGTGATTTTGCAACGAATTTATGGTATAATATCAATATATATATATATATATGGATTTTGACCTCAAAGCAACACTTGGAATTATTGCAGGTATTATTGCTTTCTTAGCCTACGTTGTTTATGTGGTTTCCATTCTCAGAGGTAAATCAAAGCCTAATAGGGCTACTTGGTGGATTTGGGCATTTATGGGATTGGTTCTTGCTCTAAGTTATAAGTTTTCTGGAGCTAGTAATACCGTATGGGTTCCATATGTAGAGTTTATAGGACCATTAGCTATAGCTATTTTATCGATAAAGTATGGCGAAGGTGGTTTAAACAATAAAACAGACCTTATATGTTTGTTTGGGGCAATCGTTAGTGTTATTCTTTGGGTCATCTTCGACAGTCCTGTTGTTGCGCTTGTTACTAACCTTGCTATAGATTCTTTCGCTATTGTACCTACAATCAAGAAATCATATTTACGACCTGAGGGTGAAGATTTTTGGGCATGGTTCGGTACAGGTCTTGCCGATGGTCTGAATATGTTTGCGGTTGAGAGGTTTACTTTTGCGATTCTTTTATATCCTATTTACATGCTCGTTTCTGACTTAATCATAATATTTATACTTCTTTTAAGGAAAAAAGGTATAATGAAAGACGTAAGTTTCCTTGTGAAGCATAATTAAACTATGAAAGCCTACATTGGAGAAAGTAAACTACACGGTAAAGGAGTTTTTGCTTCAAGAGATATAATAAAGGGGGAAACTTTATTTATAATAAAGGGGCAGGAGGTCAATTTTTTGATTAACAACAAAAAACAAGCGGAGATTGCGGGTTTTAACTGGATTGGTATGGGTAAAAATAGATGGATAGATCCAAATGGTTATGGTCTTTATATAAATCATTCCTGTGAAGCAAATTCTGCAATTAAGGGGAAGGTAACAGTGTTCGCTATACGCAACATAAAAAAAGGGGAAGAGATAACCACAGACTATTCTTTAAGTGAATCTGATATTTTTTGGAATTTTAAATGTTCTTGTGGTTCAAAAAAATGTAGAAAAATTGTAAAATCTATCCAGTTTTTACCTAAAAGTATATTTACAAAACAGAGTTTTTACACTCCAAAATATTTTCAAAATATTTTCAAAAAGTTCAATGTTTCAAATTTTAAAAATTACAAGGAGCTAGAAGTTAAATGGGTAGATTTTATAAAGAAAGGTTTTAACGTATGATTGATAAAAAATCCAAAATTTTACTAAGAATCTTTTTCTTTATAGTCGGAATTTTTGTTGTAGCTACTTTTTATCGCTATATAGTCTTAAAAGATTTCAAAGTCTTTACAGATGAAGAAATATTTAATGAATCACTTTTAGATAAATAACAAAATGGAAACATCAATTCAAACATTTATAAGTATGTGTCAGTGGGATACTTCTAGTCTTCTTATTTTTTCAGATAATGTTTTTGGTGCTCTAATCTACTACTCACATTTTATAGCCCTCATTGTAGCCTTACTGGTTGGTATCTTTGTACTCTCTAGAGACAGTAAAGTGCTTGTTAATAGGCTATTATTTCTAATAATGACAGCCTTCTCCTTATGGGTATTCTTTGACCTTATTTTATGGGGGAATGAAAAACCTGATTTAATAATGTTCTTTTGGTCAATGATGTTATTCATTGAACCTCTTATTTATGCACTATGTGTCTACTTTATTGATGTATTTATTGAAAAAAAGGATATTAGTTTAAACAAAAAAATTGGTATATTTTCTTTACTATTACCTGTGATTATTCTATTACCAACAAAATTTGCGCTAGTTGGATTTGATTTAACAAATTGTTTTAGAGAGCCTATTGAAGGATTTATAGCTACCTATTATGTCTACTTTATTGAGGTTATTTATACTCTTTGGATTATAGTTTTTGCAGTTAGAAAGTACAAAAAGGCAGCTCCCACAATGAAAAATCAAATTATATTTATAACAATAGGTATAATACTATTTTTACTTAGTTTTGTTTCTGGAAATATTATAGGAAGTCTAACTGACAACTGGACTTTAGCACAAATAGGTCTTTTCGGTATGCCGATATTTGCTGGATTTCTAGCATATATGATTGTAAGATTTAAAACATTTAACGCTAAACTTCTTGGTGCCCAAGTACTTGTCATTGCACTTGGGTTTTTAGTCCTTGCAATAGTTTTTGTAAGAAGTATTGAAAACATTAGATTAGTTGTTGCGTTTACTCTTTTGTTTGTTTTAATTCTCGGAAGAATTCTTATAAAATCAGTTAAACGTGAAGTTGAACAGAGAGAGCGTCTTGAGATACTTACCAAAGAACTTGAAGTTGCCAATGAAAAACTTAAAGGGCTCGATAAACTTAAAACAGAATTCCTTTCCTTGGCTTCCCATCAGCTTCGCACACCACTGACAGCTATCAAGGGTTATGCTTCCATGCTTTTTGAAGGATCTTTTGGCAAGATGGAGGATAAACAAGAAGATGCTGTGAAGCGTATTTATACTTCAGCTCAAGGTCTGGTCAATGTTGTTGAAGACTTGCTCAATGTCTCAAAAATAGAACAAGGAGGGATGAAGTATGAGTTTAGTCCGACCGATCTTTCGGCTCTTGTAATACAACTCTATGGGGAGATGAAAGTTCCGGCTGAGACTAAGAAATTGGAATTTTCTCTAGAGATGGATCAACACGACAAGTTTATTGTTAGTGCTGATGCGACCAAGCTGAAACAAGTATTTTTGAATCTAACAGACAATAGTATTAAATACACACCAAAAGGTTTCGTGAAAATCTCGCTCAAGAGGGAAGGGAGCAATATTGTCTTTAAGGTCAGTGATAATGGTATGGGTATATCACCAGAAACAAAAGCAAAATTATTTGAAAAGTTTAGTCGGGGCGAAGGAGGTAAGACAAATACTGGAGGTAGTGGACTCGGTCTTTATCTGGCTCAGCAAATCGCTCGTGCCCATAAAGGAGATATTGTTATTGAGTCTGATGGGCTAGGTAAGGGGTCAAGCTTTATTGTCACGCTACTTGCAAGTGGAAGTTACCCTAACTAACAACTGTCCCTTCTGGAGTGTCAGAAACTTCGTAACCAAGAGCTTCTAGTTCTCCACGTAGTTTATCTGAAAGTTCGAAGTCTTTTTCTTTTCGGGCGTTATCACGGTTATTAATTATTGCCTGTACTTCATCAGTGATAATAAGTTTTGGAACTTTTTCAAGATTTAAACCAAGGACCTTGTCGAACTCAAGTAATGTTGACCATTTATCAGCATCAACTACTTCAGTATCTTTTAGTAATTCCCAGACTGTTGCTAAGGCACGAGCAGTATTTAAATCATCAGACAGAGCCTCGGTAAATTTTGTTTTGTAGTTTTCATCGATTATTTCAATTTTCTCTTGGCGACTAGCAAATTTCTTGAGGTTTGTGAGTAGTTGGTTACTAGCAACAAGAGATTCCCAAGTAAAGTTCAGTGGTTTCCTATAACTTGTTCCCATAACTAAAAGTCGAACGGCAACAGGGTCTATATCGTGTTTTTTTATATCTTCAATAGTATAAAAATTATTTTTACTCTTAGACATTTTCTCACCATCAACGTTTAGAAATTCGTGGTGTACCCAAAAACGTACGAACTGATGCCCTGTAGCACGTTCACTCTGAGCAATTTCATTTTCATGGTGGACAGGGATGTGGTCGATACCGCCAGTATGGATATCAATAGTTTCTCCTAAATATTTCATACTCATAGCAGAGCACTCTATGTGCCAACCAGGGAAGCCGTCTCCCCATAGAGAGGGCCAATACATTTGGTGGTCAGCGAACTTTCCAACTCTTTTAAACCAAAGAGCAAAATCTGCAGGATTGTGTTTGTCTGGGTCGGTCACAACATCGTCACGTACACCAACTTCTTTCTCTGTTAGTTTCTGGCCAGAGAGTTTTCCGTAGTGGGGGTCTTTTGAAACATCAAAATATATTGCCTGATCAGTCTCATAGGCAAAACCTTTAGACATGAGTGTCTCAATTAACTCTTTCATATCATCGATATGGTCAGTTGCTTTCGGTGCTATATTTGGAGGTAGAACATTTACAGCTCGCATCGTATCAGAGAAATACTCTGTATAGTACTTAGCAACATCCCAGACATTTTTACCTTCTTTTAATGCTTTCTGTTCAAGCTTGTCATCACCTTCATCACTATCATTTGTTAGGTGTCCAACATCAGTTATGTTCATAACATGCTTAACTTCATAACCGAGGTATGAGAGAGTACGTCGTAAAATGTCATCTCCAATATATTTACGCATATGCCCTATGTGGGTTTTGTCGTAGACAGTTGGTCCACAGGCATACATGGTAACAATATTGTCCTTAAGTGGAACAAAAACTTCTATTGATCTAGATTTAGTATTGTAAAGTTTCATCTTTTCGTTTAGAGCCATTTTCGTATTTTAAAGAATAAAAACATTACCAGACCAGTAATAGCCATAGCCCCAACAACAAAGAAGAAATCTGTTTTTTTGTTTATAAAACTAATCTCTCCAGTATTCATACCAAAGATACCGGTAATAATAGTTAGTGGCATCATTACAAATGTCAAAATGGTGAAGGTTCTCATGGTATCATTTGTTTTTGTTGAAAGTAGTGAGTCGTTGGTACGCTGTAGTTCTGATAGGGCATCACGATTACTCTCTAATAAATTGTTTACCTTATTGAACTCTGAAGTAACAACTTCAGCATAGTATCGATAGTCTTCACCGAAAAGCTTTGTACTAGCGTTTACATATGAGTGCAAAATATCTTGGTGGAAACGCAGGGCTTGTTTGAAGTCTAGGAGGGCCTTACCAGTCGTGGATATTTTCTTGACCATCATGTCTTCATGGCCGTTGAATATATAGTATTCAATCTCTCTAACAATTTTTGTGACATCATCTAATTTACGAAGAGAATGTTGGTAAAACTGCTTCATCATTTCTATAAACAAGAACCCTCCATTTGAGATATTCTTTTCTTTTTCAAAAGCGTTTTGGAGCTCGAACAATTTAGCAAATTGTTCGATAGAGTATATCGGCTCGTAGTGAACAGTGATCATAAAATCTTTACCTATAACAAAATCGATCTCTTGCTCAGTGTCTTTTTTGCCACCATGACGCGATGGTGGGAAATGAAGGATCATGTAGATTAGATTGTCGTAGAGCTCTACTTTGGCGTGCAGGGTATTGGTTATAGTTTCTTCGGCAACCAAAGAGGGAACAGAGAATTCTTCCATAACATGCGCCACCTCCTCTTTGCTAGGGCTTTCCATGTCAATCCAGGTCAGGTCGTGATAGGTATAGCGAGAAATCATACTTGTATTGTATCACCCTTACTTCAGTTGCAAAATATCGGAGTATAGGTATAATAGTCCGACAACACATATTTATATGGCTACAGCAACTAAAACCACAACTAAAAAACCAACTGCTACAAAGGCTAAAGCCAAAGGAGGTGCTGACGCTTTTGCTGTGATCAAAACTGGAGGCAAGCAATACCGAGTAGCTGTCGGAGAATCTATTAAAATTGAGAAAATGAAGGGGGAATTTAAAAAAGGCGACAAAGTTGTCTTCGACGAGGTGCTTTTGACTGATGACGGTAAAAATACTATTATCGGAGCACCTTTTATCGATGGAGCGAAAGTACAAGGGACTATTGACGTAGTAGGACGACTACCAAAGATCTTGGTTATTAAATACAAGCAAAAATCTCGCTATATGAAGAAAAATGGTCACCGACAGCCATACTTTAAAGTTACTATTGATTCTATATAATAAAAAAATCCCTCAAATAAATTTTATTGAGGGATTTTTTTATTTAAGCCACCTTGTGTGGGTTAAATAAAATAAAAGTCATCGTGGAGGTGTCGTTAACTCTTTGGCTACGATGTACAAAGTTCTCGTTGGCATCGTCGTTGTCAGGAGTTTCTTGTTTTTTAGTTTGATAAACGTTTTTCTCGTCGGTTAGTATCATATGAGTGACCTCTCCTGAGTCACCATAAAGTAGTTCGACTGGCACCATTTTATTTCTTCTGCCGCTAGGATCTTCTTCTTTTGTAAAGAAAATAGTAGCATTGAAGTTCTGGTAATATATCTCTCTCCAGACGTTATTCATTTCATAGTCTAAAGTATTTATTTGTGCGTGCATATATATGGTTTGTATTGACTATATATCCAGTATTTGTGTCCGTCAAACACTACTCACGTTTTTTAAGTGATGCTTCAAGCGAAGCTGGGTCAGCGTACTCTAGTTCTGTACCTGTTGAAAGACCACGTCCGAGACTTGAGACTTTCTGTGAATGGGGAGCAAGGAGCTCTCTTATGACCGCGTCGGTATGGTCACCATTTGGAGTAAGAGGGAAAGCTAGAATAATCTCACTAAGTTTTTCTTTTTTTACACGTTCAATTAAAACTCCAGCATTGGTACCGTCAACAATATGTTTTTGGACAATAGGTATGAGTCCACCGAGAACAAAAAACAGTCCATGATAGTGAGTTTTCATAAAAGCATCAATGTCTGCAGTTTTTTCTACCACAATAATAGTTCCTTGATCTCGAGCAGTGTCACTACATAAGTGGCATATACCAGCAGAGCCTTCATAAATTCGAAAACACCGCGTACAGACTTGGGCGTAGCTTCTGGCAGTTAAAAGGCTGGTCGAAAGGTTTTTCACATAACTTTCTTGTTGGTTCAAAATAAAATAAGCAAAACGCCGAGCTTGGCGAGCACCAATACCGGGGAATTTCAAAAAAAGACGCGTCAGTTGTTCAATATGGTCCTCCATAATTTACTTGGGTGTCGGACTCCCAAGTAGTATACTTTTACTACTATGAGGAAAACACCCATTGTTACCGGAGAATTGTATCATATCTTCAATAGAGGAACTGATAAAAGAATCATATTTTCTGATGAATATGATATAGATAGATTCATCCAAAGTATGCAGGTTTTCAATACCGTGGAACCAGTAGGGAGTATTTTTGAGCAACAGTTTAAAGAAACTGTAGTATCTAAACCTTTGGTAAGTATTATTGCTTATTGTCTTTTACCAAATCATTTTCATTTAATTCTGAAACAGGAAGTAGATAGCGGTATTAGTTTATATATGAAAAGACTTTCTGGGGGTTATAGTCTTTATTACAATAACAAACAAAAAAGATCTGGAGTATTGTTTCAAGGGAAATATAAATCAGCACATATCAATACTAATGAATATCTTTTGTACCTTAGTGCCTATGTTAATTTAAACTATAAACAATCACTTGGGAGTCCGACACCCAAGTCGAGGGATAGTGTGGTAAAGCCACGATCAAGTTTTACTGAATTTACAGAAGAAGGATTTGATAAAGAACAGCTATGTCTAGGGAAGAGTATTGTTTTAAATCAATTTAAAAGTAAGGAGGAATATAATACCTTCGCATTGAAAGCACTTGAAGAAATTCAAGCAAATAAAAAACGTTATGCTTTATTAAATGAAGATTAGGAGCTACTTGGGTGTCGGACTCCCAAGTTATTAGAAGTCGTCTAAAGATTTAGCTTTTGAGGCAGGCATATGTGATTTGTCTATAGATAGGAGAGTCGTAGTCTTGGCATCAAAGAGGAGATCAGCTTTTCCGATGGCACCATTTCTGTGTTTCTCAATCAACACTTCGACAATATTGTCTTTCTCAGCTTGGTCTTTGTAGCGATCTTCACGGTGTAAGAACATAACAACATCAGCGTCTTGCTCGATAGTTCCTGAGTCACGCAGGTCGGAGAGTCGAGGTTTGCCACCACGAGTTTCAATGGCACGAGAGAGCTGGGAAAGAGCCAAGACTGGGACATCAAGTTCTCGAGCGAGTTGTTTGAGAGCGTGAGAAATTTCAGTGATCTGGTTGACCATGTTGTCATAGTTCTTACTTGCATGGATAAGTTGTAGATAGTCAATGACGATTAGTTCCAGACCGTGTTCACTTTTTAATCGTCGAGCCACGGCACGCATTTTGACAATAGAGTTGCCGGCTTGGTCGTCGATGTAGATAGGAGCTTTCTGAAGTCGGGAAGCAGCGTCTTGGAGAGTGCTGAAGTTGGCGCTAGTTAGTCCGTGTCCGGTACGAATAGCCCAAGCATCAACACGAGATTCGGCGGAGAGCATACGTTGGACGAGTTGTCCTGCACTCATTTCTAGAGAAAATATTCCAACCGCTCGACCAGAGAGCGCCACGTTTCTGGCAATGTCGAGCGCAAAAGTTGTCTTACCGATAGAAGGTCGGGCTGCCAAAATGATCAGGTCAGACTTTTGCAGTCCCGCGAGGAGGTTGTCGATATCTGGGAAGCCTGTTGGTACACCGCGAACTTCATCCTTATGTTCACGCAGGTATTCTATCTGTTCGACTGTATCCATCAGTCCTTGCTTGATAGAAACAAAACCATTTTTAACATTCATATTTGAAGAGACTCGGAAAATACTTTTCTCGGCAGAGTCTAGAATATCTTCGACAGCTTGATCAGCTTCGGCATAAGCTTGGGTAGCTATATTTTCTGAGGCATCAATAAGAGAACGCAGAATGTGTTTTTTATAAACTAAGTCGGCATAGTGACGAATATTTACAGTCGAAGGGACATTGCCCATCAGCTCGTTTAGATAACTGTTACCACCTATTTCATTTATCTGTTTTTTCTCTTTAAGTTTTGAAGCGACAGAGAGGACATCGATAGGCTCACTCTTGCTTGAAAGTTCGAGCATGGTTTGATAGATCGTGGCATGTTTTTTAGCGTAGAACATCTCAGCCGAGAGAAGATCGCTGATTTCATGTAGAGCTGAAGGGCGGAGCATGAGAGCTCCAAGGACGGCCTGCTCACTCTCTAGAGAGTGCGGTGGAATACGAAGAGTCGACAAATCGTTTGATCCTTTGGAATTCTGGGACATTGAGTCATTGTAGCACCCTGTCTACTTTGGAAAAATCCACCATTTTTGGTACTATATACACATGTCTTCCACACCTTTACGCCCTAAAAAACGCTTACTTTCAGGTGTTAAGCCAACAGGGCGATTACATATTGGGAACTACTTTGGAGCACTCAAACAGTTTGTTGATCTACAGGACAAATATGAAACTTTTGTTTTTGTTGCCAATTTACATGCCCTGACAGCTCTTCCTACCAAAGAATCAATGATAGAGGATACAAAAAATATCGTACTGGATTATTTGGGAGTTGGTCTTGATCCAGAAAAAGTTGTTTTGTTTAAACAGTCTGATGTCACCGCTCATCCAAATCTCGCTTGGATATTTAATTGTTTAGTAACTGTGCCATATTTAGAAAGAGCACATGCTTATAAAGATGCAGAAGCTAAAGCTCATGAAGTGAATGCTGGAACATTTACTTATCCAGTACTAATGGCATCTGATATCTTGCTTTACGATGCCGATGTTGTACCGGTTGGAAAAGATCAAAAACAACATATTGAATATGCTAGAGATATTGCTGGGAAATTTAACAATCAATATGAGGAAATTTTTAAATTACCAAAAGATTTGATTCAAGAAGAGACATCCATTGTTCCTGGTACTGATGGACAGAAAATGTCTAAAAGTTACAACAACACTATTCCACTTTTTGGCTCTGACGAAGAAATTACTAAAGCGGTTATGAGTATCGCTACAGATTCAAGAGGAAAAGATGAAGAAAAGAATCCTGATGAACTCGTACTCTACCAAATTCATAAACTCTTTGATGATTCAAAGAAGCTTCGCAGTCAATATACTAAAGGCTTAGGTTATGGGGAAGCTAAGAAAATGTTGACTAAAGACATCATTGATTTTATTGCTCCTATGCGAAAGCGTCGTAAGAAGTATGAAGAAGATCCAAAACTAGTAGAAGAGATTCTGCTACATGGCGCCATCAAGGCCAACTCTATCGCAATGTCAAAACTCCAGAGAGTTTACGAAGCGGTGGGACTAACACAGTAAATAATGACTAAAACAAAAAGTTTCTTACTCAGAACAGTTACATTTTTCCGACCATTTTGGAAGTATTTTATTATTACGACTATTCTAATTACGATAGTTCAGGCTTTTGCCGCTTTTACTCCTTATTTATTTGGTAAAGGGGTTGATGCTGTGATCAACGGAAACGTCCGACTAACTTTTATATTTTTAATTGTCTCTTTCTTAATTACTATCCTGCAACAACAAGTTATTTGGTATATAAAAGAATATATTGATATTAAGAAATTAGACTCAAATATCGATAAGGCTCTTTCTGTTATTTCATTAAAGCGAATGCTCCAGTTCTCTATAGGACAACATATCAATGAGCATTCGGGTGTAAAACAGACCATAGTCAATAAAGGGCAGAATTCACTGAATCAGTTGGTTAATACTTTTATTTATAACATTCTGCAAACAGGTCTTCAGATTTTGGTTACTTTGGTGATTTTAGTTATATTTGACTGGAGAGTAGGGGCAACAGCATTTGCTTTTATGTTGTTACATATTTTAATTGCTAACAGAAGAAACCATCTATTTTTTCCTAAAATAGACGAAGTTAGAAAAAAGAATCAAGCTCAATCAAAGCTTCAACATGAGTTATTTAGAAACTCAACCCTTGTTATTGCTGAAGCCCAAGAGGATAAAACTGTTGAAGATTTTGATCATTCTTATTCTAAGGTTACGGATTTTACTATTGTCACATGGCTTAAATATATTAAATCTTATTACGGACAAAAATTTATATTAATTGTTGGTAGGTATGCAACTTTAGGTATAGGTATTTATTTTATATTTATGGGATATCATTCGGTCGGAATGTTTGTGACTTTTTATGCTTGGACTGGGTCAATTTTTGATAACATCAATCAGTTAATGAATGCGCAGAGACAGATTATGTTTCAAATTGTTGAAATTAAAAAATATTTTGACCTTTTAGATATAGATCCAGATATTAACCCAAATATTGGAGGAACAACAATTACTGATTTGAAAGGTGAGATTGAGTTTAAAAATATTAGTTTTGCTTATCCATATAGAAAGAATGCCAAGGAAGAGGAAGAAGAGAGTACAGAAGAAAAAGAACAGGAGCATACTATCGATGGTGTTAGCCTTAAGATTACCGCAGGAGCGAAAGTGGGGTTTGTAGGAGTCTCAGGTTCAGGGAAGTCAACGATAGTTAATCTTATGCGACGCTACTATGAAACAACAAAAGGAGATATTTTAATTGATGGAGTGAGTATTAAAGAACTAGATCTTCATTGGCTTCGTTCCTAAATCGGAAACGTTGAACAAAAAATAGATCTCTTTGATAGAAGTATTCGTGACAATATTTTATTTGGACTTCCAGCAGGCAATGAGGTAGATGAGAAAAGATTAATGAAAGCCGTTAAAGATGCTTCTCTTGATGATTTTATTGTAAAACTTAAAGATCACGGGCTCGATACTATGATAGGGGAAGGGGGTATAAAAGTTTCAGGTGGTGAGCGTCAACGTATCGGTATTGCTCGCGCCCTTATAAAGAATCCAAAAATTCTTGTTTTTGATGAAGCAACTTCAGCACTCGACTCTATCAATGAAAAGCTAATTCACGATGCCATCAATAAAAGCGCTCAAGGTAGGACAACTATTATAATTGCACATAGACTCTCTACTGTAATGGACGCTGATATTATCTTTGTGGTTGCTGAAGGGAAAATTGTTGGACAGGGAACTCACGCGGAGCTAGAAAAGAAAAATAAGGAATATCAAAAACTTATTAAGAATCAGATACTGATGGCGTAGCACTGTACTTGCTTTTTTGTGAAAGTGTTGTATTCTGGGACAGAAACAAAATTGTAAAAACTAAATAATGACAAAAGATCAAATACAGGAAGCTCTTATTGCTAAAAGAATATTTCCGATTACTGCTCGTATAGATAACGGGCTGATCACTGATATGGAAAAAGCACTGTTTCAGATGTGTTTAGAGGATCAAAAAAAGAAAGCTGAGCTGATAATTGATTCAGGTTGAGGTGATACCTTTGTAGCACTAAGTGGGTATGACTTTATTAAAAGTCTCCCTTTTGACGTAGAGTGCACTATTATAGGTGATTGCCACTCTGCAACTCTCACGTTGATGGCTGCATGTTCTAAAAGAAAGGCCACAAAGCATAGTCGTTTTTTATTCCATGCAATGCAGTCTAGTCCAACATATAAATCGACTGAGGACTTACGGGAACAAGTTGAGGTAAAGATAAAACAATTTACTTCATATTTTGATCAAGCAATGGATGTTCAACATCTTGCATACGGTATTCCAAAAGAGGAAATAATTAAAATGCGAGAAATTGGAGAAAAGTATGACATACGACTAACTGCTCAAGAAGCGTTGGATAAAAAAATAATTCATGAAATAGTAGAAAAGTTTGATTTTTTTGATCCTACAAAGTAAAAAGTATTTTTAATTTTAAAGCCCCGAATATTCGGGGTTTTTTTATTTACCCCGCTATGGCGGGGTTGGGTTTTTAGGATAATCCCAGAAATAGCCGGTATTAGGCGTGGATAATTGACCCAGTAGTAGATCTTGGTACAGCACTGACGTGAGTGACTTTTTCACAGTGCCAAGGCTTACTACTGGGTTGACAAACTTGGTGTAATGTGCTACACTACTACTGAAGTACTCTAAATAATTTAACAAAATTCTTTCATAAAAAAATAAACTAACACGTGAAAAAAATTACCAAATTATCAGCTATGATGATCATAGCGATCCTCTTTTTTGCAACAGGTTGCAAGAAAGAGGTGGATCTTATTCAACCTAAGGTTGAAGTAAAAAAAGAAACTTCGACTACTATTGAAAACCAAAAGGAGTTTAAATGCCCGGTTTTGGAAAACCCGAAGTTAACAAACGAAGGTATGGCCGTAAATAAGGGAAACAATTCTTCTGCCACGCCGGTAGAAAAGTATTTGTATTTAGATTTTGATGGCGAATTTCTTTCCGCTACCGTTTGGAATACAAACGGACCATATACTTTTCCGGCTGCTGGATATACTAACCAGCAAAAAGATTCAATTGTTTTATATGTCCAGAGGTTATTGAAACCTTGGAATATAAAAGTGGGAAGAAATAGAATTGTTTACAACAATACTCCTGTTAATGAGAAAATGATGTGCATAATCACACCAAGCAGTGTCCATTATTTTGGGATTAACTGGACAGGTGTAGCTTACATCTCAAGTTGGTATTGGCTGACAAATCCCGCAACACCATTTTTTGTATTCAATGGAAATTTTAACAGTTTGTATCAGCTCGCCAGGTGTATCTATCATGAATTTGGTCATACACTGGGATGTTATCACCAAGCCATCTACGACAATGGCTGCAATCTTGTATTCGAATATCATCCTATGGAAGGTTTTGGAGATTTGTCATGGTGTACCCCAATGGGTAATCCTTATCAGGGGAATATATGTACACCTATGACCGGTACCCCATACATCTCCGGAGGAAACAGTGGTTGTACTCAGCCGCAAAATGATCCTGAGAAATTTGATGATGCATTGGGGCGCAGGATGGATGACTTCGCCAACCAAATAAGTGGTACTATTGCTTTAAGCAGAAATGTTTCTAAAGATTTCACCACGGAAACAGATGTGGATGTCGATTTCTTTAAAACCACTGGAGCCAATCCGTGGGTTAAGGTAAGTTCTTACAATCTTGATTACATGATCAGGGTGTATGATAAAAACGGGGTTTTGATTCAAACCGTAGATCCCGAAGATATCCGGGGAGCTAATTTCAAAATAAACATTTCTGGATCAAACAGTAATGCTTATTATATTGAGATCGTGGTTTCACCAAATCCGCCGTTCATGCTCAGTTCCAGTATTAAAGTTGGAACAGGAAGCATAAAGGTGACCGCACAGCAGGCACCTTAAATTCAAAATGTTTTTCACACAAAGCCCCGAAAGTTTCGGGGCTTTTTTTATTGTCTCCGCCGGTGGCGAGATAAATATTTTTCAGGTAGAATAAGGGGATTATGGAACGAACTTATATAGGAGAGCTGGCGGGAAAGGCTACAGAAACCGTACTGATAAAAGGATGGGTTGATGTCCGTCGCGACCAAGGCAAGATGGTATTTTTTGATTTCCGAGATATGTCTGGCACTATCCAAGGTGTCGTTCTCCCAACTCGTCCTGAAGTTATTGAGATTGCCAAAACTGCTCGACCAGAGTCTGTTGTTCAAATAGAAGGGATTGTAAACAAGCGACCAGAGAGAAATGTTATCGCTGATAAAATAAATGGCGATATTGAACTTGAAGTTACCTCTGTCACTATTTTAAATAATGCCGAACCACTTCCATTTGAGATAAATGTTGACACTAGTGGTGTTAATGAGGAAGTTCGTCTAGCCAATCGTTATTTAGATTTACGTAGTGCACGTATGCAAAGAAATATTCGTTCTCGTGATGCAGTGATTAACCACATTAGAAATTATTTACATAAAGAAAAATTTATCGAAGTTGAAACACCTCTTCTTACTAAGAGTACCCCAGAAGGTGCACGAGACTATATTGTGCCATCACGACTTTATCCAGGGAACTTTTATGCACTTCCACAATCCCCGCAACAGTACAAACAACTTCTGATGGCTGGTGGAGTAGAGCGATATTTCCAGATAGCTAAATGTATGCGTGATGAAGATACTCGTGGGGACAGACAGCCAGAGTTCACCCAGCTCGATATGGAAATGTCTTTTGTCGAGCGTGATGAAGTTATGGCGGTCAATGAAGCTTTAATGATAGATATCGTTACAACTCTTTTCCCAGAGAAGAAAATCCAAGCAATTCCATTCCCACGTATTTCATATAAAGACGCCATGGAAAAGTATGGCAATGATCGACCAGATATAAGAGAGAATAAAGAAGACCCAAACCTCCTAGCCTTTTGTTGGGTAGTAGACTTTCCATTTTTCGAACGAACTGATAAAAGCGACAATCCTCAAGCTGAAGGCGAGTGGACATTTACTCACAACCCTTTTTCTCGCCCTATTCCAGAGCACATGCAAAACTTGATGGAGAAAAAAGATCTAGCTAGTATTTTGACGACGCAATATGATATTTGTCTTAACGGTTATGAGATAGGTGGTGGGTCAATAAGAAATCATACATATGAAGCCTTGGCTAAAGTATTTGAAATACTTGGACATAAAGAAGAAGATATACAAAATAATTTTGGTCACATGCTCAATGCATTTAAAACAGGTACACCACCACATGGAGGTATTGCTTGGGGGCTTGATAGGCTCTTGATGCTCCTTTTGAACGAACCAAACATTCGTGAAGTCATCGCATTTCCAAAAACAGGTGAAGGTAGAGATCCGATGATGCATTCACCAAGTCCTGTTTCTGATAAACAGCTAGACGAACTAAGTATTGTCTTAAAGAAACCAAAGCAATAATCTATGGACATAAATACTGTTCCTCATTTTCAAATAAAACAGGAAGCTTATGAAGGACCGATTGAGGTCTTGCTTGAGCTGATTGAAAAGCGTAAATTTTTTGTAAACGATATTTCTCTCGCTTCCGTTACCGATGACTTTATTGCCTACATTCAAAACAAGGGCATGTTACCAGAACACGTCTCAGCTTTTCTTTCTGTGGCGGCGACACTACTTCTGATCAAGGCACGATCACTTCTGCCAAACATTGAGCTCAGTGATGAAGAATCAGAATCAATTACCGATCTGGAAAGACGTCTCGCTCTTTTAGCTATTATTACTGAGGCCTCACGTTGGCTAACTTCTAAATATGGCAAGAAAATTGCTTTTGAAGGGGCACCTCGAATAAGTGGTGTTGTTTTTGCTCCAGATCCGTCGCTGACAGTAGAAATGCTGGCAACATTAGTTGACGGAGCGCTTGTGCGCGTTCCACCATCAAAACCCAAAGCGCCTATTGCTCGAGTTTTCAAAACTATTTCTATCGCTGAAGTTCTCGATACTCTTCACGAACGTATTCAAAAAGCTCTTTCGGTAAATTTTGATGACATTATTGTGCATGCCCCAGAAGGAGACGAAAGAGAGAAAAAGGTATATGTGATTGTCTCTTTTCTTGGTATGCTTGAGCTAGTTCGACGTGGTTTTGTGGAGGCTTTACAAGAAGAAGGATTTCAAAGTATCACTCTCAGTGCTCAGACTCCAAGAGAAATAGTAGTAGAAACTTCATATGAGTAAAAATTTAAACCAACAAATTGAAGCCTTACTTTTCGCTACGGCTCAGCCACAGTCTTTGAAGTCTCTAGCAGTACGATTTGAAACTTCAATTTTTGATATTCAAAAAGTTCTCGCTGAACTTGAGGAAGCACTCTCAAGTAGAGCTATCATGTTAGTCCAAGATGGTCAGGAGGTAACCTTGGTGACTAGACCAGAGCATACAGCACTGATTGAAACTATCCGTAAAGAAGAACTTTCCAAAGAACTTTCCAAAGCGAGCGCTGAAACACTTTCAACCATTGCTTATTATGGAGGCATTACAAAAACGGAGATTGAATTTATCCGTGGGGTTAATGTTTCTTATTCACTTCGTGCACTTTCAATGCGTGGCTTAGTGGAGGCTCGAGGCGCAGGAAGATCAGTGGGTTACTTCCCAACATTACAAATGCTTGAGCACTTTGGTGTCTCTCGGGTTGAAGACTTACCGCAGTATGTAGAAACATCTGCCAAGATTACAAAACTTCTCAGTCAAGAATTAGTCGAGGAAACCAATGAATAACATAATGATTTTAAACGTTGTTAAAATTTTTCTTCCTACTGCACTGACATTTGCTGTTGGTATTTTGTTGACACCACGACTTACTAATTACATGTACAAGTACAAACTTTGGAAAAAGAAAGCTCGATCAGAAGATAGTGAGATTACCAATGATGATTTCAAAAAGATAAATAATAGTGCTGAAGAAGTTTCTACTCCTCGTGTTGGGGGAGTCATTATCTGGCTAGCAGTTTTGATATCTATAAGTTTGATGTGGATTATTTCTAAAGTGTTTCCGTCTGATTTATCTTCAAAGTTAGACTTCTTTAGTCGTAGTCAAACACTTATCCCGCTTGGGTCATTACTCTTTGGTGCACTGCTTGGTTTAGTTGACGATATTAAACAAATTCGTGGAGCCAAAGATGATATTGCTTACCGTTATACAAAGATAGCAACTATTGTTGGTATTGGATTGCTTATTGCTTCATGGCTATATTTCAAGGTTGGTATGATTGCTATTGCTATTCCTTTTAGTGGGTTATTTCTTCCTCTCGGACTTTTATTTATTCCTTTTTTTGTAATTATTTTAGTAGCAGTTTTTTCGACCAGCGTTATTGATGGTATTGATGGCTTGGCTGGAGGTGTTTTGGCTATTATCTTTGCTGCTTATGCGGCGATAGCTTTTGGGAAAAACATGATCGATATCGCGGCTCTCTCGGCGGTTATTTCTGGAGCTATCATGGCCTTTTTATGGTTCAATATCCCGCCAGCGCGGTTTTATATGGGCGAGACTGGGATCATGGGCCTCATGGTCGTTTTGACAGTTTTTGCATTTTTGACTGATACAGTTCTGGTTTTACCGCTCATCGCTTTCCCTCTCGTTGCTTCCAGCGCCTCTTCTCTTATTCAAATCATTAGCTATAAATATTTTGGTAAGCATCGAGTTTTCAAAATAGCCCCATTACATCATCACTTTCGAGCCATTGGCTGGTCGCCAGCCAAGATAGTTATGCGTTATTGGGTCGTCTCTGTCATCTGTGCTATTTTAGGAGTAGTCGTGGCTCTTATTAATTAGTTAATTCTTTATAAACATATGGGTCCACATAAAGAGTTAGCTCAAAAACAGAAACCAGTTGATAAATATTTCTTTTGGATCGTTGTTTTGATTACTGGTATTGGGCTACTGTCTTTTGTTTCAGCTTCTCTTGGGATATTGGCTCGTAGTGAGACCAAATTCTATGGTGTGCTTTTCAATCAAATTGTCCTTGGACTTATTGGCGGGTTTTTAGCACTTTGGATTTGTACTCGGATACCATACACTTTTTGGCGTAGATATTCATTCTATATTTTCTTTGGGGCACTAGCTTTGACTTTGGCAGTTTTTATTCCTGGACTTGGTTTTGAGCATGGTGGCGCTCGACGTTGGCTTTCATTTGGGCCAGTATCATTCCAACCAGCCGAAGTTTTAAAAATTGCTTTTGTTGTTTATTTCTCAGCTTGGCTTGCTTGGGCTCGAAAAAAACAAGAAGACATAAAATTCAGAATTGTTCCTTTGGTTATAATGCTTGGCGTTGTTGCTGGAGCCTTGATCTGGCAACCAGATACCAAAAGTTTGATTCTCATTACCACTGCTGCCTGTGGAATGCTTTTTACTTCTGGAGTTTCCTGGAAAAAAATAGCCGGTGTTATTATTTTGGGTAT
>JANNRS010000031.1:0-2147 GCA_031401615.1 Minisyncoccota bacterium
AGGTACGTAGGTCAAATCGTCTTCGTACATCCATTTTATTGTTTCTCCATCAAAACGACAAGCTCCAAAAACGGAAGTGCCAAACCATATTGCACCTTTTCTGTCTTTATAAATGGAATACACTTCGTAAGGACTAAAAAAAGAATTGACAACTCGTGGATAAATTTCATCGTGAAGATAGTGTTTGGGAAACACCAAATTATATAATTTATTTCCATCATAGCGATAAGCACCTTCATTCTTTTTACCCAATATATAGAACCACAAATCATTGGGTTCTAATTTCCATTCTTTGCTTTTGATTGGTTGCAAAGTAGCAAATGTCTTTCCATCAAACTTATTGATACCACCAAAAGTTGAAATAAATATATTTCCAAATTTGTCTTCTTGAATTTGTCTTATAGTATCGTTTGCAAGTCCATCTTTTGTTGTGAAATTGACGATGGTTTTGCCGTCATAACGATATACCCCTTCACCATTACTCCCAAACCAATAGTTGTCCTTTTTGTCCTGAAACACATACCACAAATGGTCGCCAAGTTTATTTACGATGTCACCTGATGCAATATGTTTGTTTGAATTGTCAGCGTTTGATGCGTTATTTTTTGTCTGTCCATTGCAAGATGTCAAAATGGTCAGAATGCTAAAAAATAAGAATGTTTTTAATTTCATTGTCTGTCTGTTCAAGGTTTGCACTGTCGTCATAGAGTTGCCACTAATGATTGCGGTTTCTGTAGACGCAAATGAAGTTAGTTCGAGGCAGACAATTTGTTGTACTGCGAAGGCCTAACACGGGACGGTATTTGCGTTTTCAGAAACCGCCTGTTGGGCGCAGTTTTATTCCTTAGGCTTTCGTCCTTTCTTCGGATTCTTGCTATTCATCGCATTCTTACTTTCCTTAACCATTTTTTTCTCGTCATTCAGAAGCTTTCTTTTAACCTTCTTTACATCCTCAACAGCTGGTAACTGTTCTGGCAACACTCCTCGCTCCTTTAAAATTTTTCTTACCGCCCTATTGTTCTCTACATGCTCATTTGAAATTTGGTCTTCGCCCGCGAGATTTCTGTCTATAACATTATGACTTGTCAGCTCAGTGGCGAAGTCCTTGGCTTTTATTGTTAGTGTAGGTAAAAAGTCAGCTAAGGGCCGAGTATCTGGCACTTTTAACTTCCTCTTCATATCATTTGTAGAATACCCACCGAACAAAGCTTGATCTCCTTTTGAGCGAATCACAGCAAACCCTTTATCGTCTACTCCTCTTTCATATATTATACCTGAAAGCTTCTTTTCTGATTTAGATAATTTCTCACGAGCAACTACTCTGGCTACATCCAATAGTCTTTGCTCAATAACTTCTTGCTTTCTTGTTTGAACTGCAAAGTATGTCTGGGCAAATGCTATTTCATTTTTAGAAGGATCACCGTTCTGTGCAACCAGATAACAACCATATCTAGTTAAGGCAATATCCTCTACTTGACGTTCCGAACCACTACCTAACTGGACCATTTTACCGACGTCGGCAAAATGGTCTGAAACTAAGCTTCCTGAGTTCTCACATGCACTTTTAGCCTTATCTATAACTTTAACAAAGTTAACCCATTTAGTGTATCCCAAAATCTCCTGGAGCTCGCGAGCACTCCAACACTCCAAATTTTTATAGATGTAACAGGCGTTTTCAAATTGCTCGAATAGCTCTGTAATTAGTTGCCGCTTCATTGGTTGAATTTACGCAAGATCCCTAGAGATAAGCCTGAAAAAATTGCACACAACGGCAGACTGTCTATCAATCCCTCTTTTTTCGCTTTTCATTAACCACAGACTGCATATAGACCAGTATTGTTGATTTTGATTTTCAGACCAAAATCAAATCTAAAGTTGTTCCAGATTCTGAAAAGGGCGCCAATGGCTTGTCCTGTATTTAAATATCCAGGTTTTCCCCATCCAGAGGGCTATTGATCAGGTGATTACCCAATAGATTGAATAATCGTCTGAGATTGTAAGCCGTTATGATCATGCCCACATCGGCGGAGGCTCGCTCCAGGTAGCGTTTGGTCATGATGTGGTCAAAGCCCCATTGTCGTTTGATGGTGCCATACGGATGTTCCACCAGTTGCTGCCGGAGTTTGTAGGTGGCCGGGTCGGCCTGG
>JANNRS010000032.1:0-1603 GCA_031401615.1 Minisyncoccota bacterium
TAAAGCACGCCAAAGACAAGTCTGCTGATGGTGAAATAATTAGTACTTTGAACAGTATTGCTGACAAGAAATACCTGACTATTGACGAAGTATCTGAAAGCCTTGGGATGGAGACTTAGGATTATAGCGTTGAGTTAGTCAGTGTCTAGATAAAAATTAGCAAAGCTTGTGAATCCAGCACTATAACCGTGCGGGATTCATTATATAAAAACCAGTGAAATGCGCGTAAACTAATCAAGACCTTTGCAACACTTCCAGTGGAGTTTGGTATTTGATTCCCATATGTAATCTTTCTGTATTGTAGTATTTTAAATATTTTGGAATTTCTTTTTGAAAATTCTCTAAAGTGTTTGCCGTGTGATCCAAACACTCTTCTTGTATCGTTCTGTTGAAACGTTCAATGTGTGCATTGTCGTTTGATTGCCTTACTCGTGAATGGCGATGGGTAATTTTTCTTGTTTTTAGACAGTGAGTAAACCATGTCGAAAATTCTGATCCATGATCGCTCTGTATCATTTCAAATGCAAACAGAGAAATCTTTTTTGCTCTCGACACAAAATCAACACTAGCTTGGGCACTGATTTTTTCAACCACTTCTGCATATGCCCATCGACAGTACAAATCAATGAGTGTGTAGATGTACAACCTTTCACCGCTTGGAAGGAGGATGTGGATGGTATCAATTTGTACTAATGCTCCTGCATGGAAGACTTCTGGCCTCGGAGTGGCATCATGTGGTCTTTTCCATGGAGATCGTTTCTTCAAAAATCCTAATCGACCGAGAGTTCGCTGAACACTCGAGAGTGAGACCTTGATCCCTTCTCGTCTCAGTTCTGCGTGTATCACCTGACCGCACCTTCTTCTCCCAATTCTCTTTTTGATAATCGCTTCAACCACTTCTTTTTTCAAAGCATTCGGACTAGTTTTTGGTCTCGAAGATTTTGTCGGAATGATACTCCATCCTGTGGCAAGTGAATTACTACACCACCTCGAAATGGTGCTTGGATTAAAACCAGTGTGTTTTGCTACCTTCCGTATCGACCACTTCTCACATTTCACTAAATGTACCGCATCTCTTCTGACCTTGGGAAGATTAGGGTTTGTTGTATATGCCATATGTTTGCATTGTACCGCTTGGGTGTTGCAAAGGTCATGATACATTACGGATTCTTTACCATATCATTATTTAAATATATAATGTTCTTTACTGTGTACCGATTTATATCACTGATTCATAGACAGATCTTTAGAATGATTCTACCGACAACAATAAAATGATTAACGGTCAATTATTTGGTGTAATAGCTGGAGTACTTTCTTTTTCTGCTTATATTTTTTATATCATAGCTATAATAAAAGGAACAACTAAACCAAGTCGTGCCACCTGGTTTATCTGGTCTTTTATTGGAATAGTTTTAGCTATATCTTATGACGCTTCTGGTGCGGAAAATACTATGTGGGTGCCAATAAGTGAAGCCATTGCTCCAACAATAATTGCTTTGCTTTCAATAAAATATGGAGTAGGGGGCACAGATAAGTTGGATTTTCTGGCTTTTACTGGATCTGTTGTCAGTTTATTTTTATGGTGGTTTTTTAATTCTTC
>JANNRS010000033.1:0-46971 GCA_031401615.1 Minisyncoccota bacterium
CCAGCAGCATCCCAAGCTAGATAACCTTCACCAGAAGTTGGGTTTGACGGTGTAGCTGAAGCAGCATTTGGAAGTCGGAGTCCTTGTAGAGCGGTAGTGCTGTGAGTAGTCAAACCAAGATCAATGTAAGAAAGAGCCCCAGCTGTTAAATTAATTGCTCCGGTTGTGTTGCCGATATTTGTCAGAGCTGTACCGGTCGCGTTGATATTTGTTGCCCCAGTTATTGTTAAACCTCCAGTGCCTTGAATGAGACCAGAGCCAGCAGTTAGCCCAACAGTGGTAGCAAGCCCTGCGATAGTAAGCGCGCCAGTAGAAGTTATTTTATTTGAGGAAGAGAAAAACTGAATGTCACCAGTTGTGCCGGCGTTAAATGTTAGAGCATTTGAACCAGTTGCTTTTAATCCTGCTAAAGTTGCATGACCTAAAATAAGTGCGCCAGAAGTAAGGACTGGAATTTGGTTATCAGTGGCACTTTGTGCTGGAGTAAATCCTCCGACGGTTCGAGAGTTAATCGCAAAGCCAGAAGAGACCACCTGTTGCCTTGGAGAAAGAGTTTCAAATACTTCATCACCTCCAGTGGTACATGATGCCCCGACTCTTGTTGCAACTTCAACATTTATAAAAGCTTGGTCATCAGTAAAAGTATAGTCAAGAGTATCTCCTCCAGCACCGGTGTCTCCGATGTTCCCATTGAAAACTCCTTCACGAGTTAAGATAGTCATCGTAGATGGAGCAGCATAAGAAAGTGGCCAGACTTGGTTTGGGTTTGCGGTTCCACCAGTAGCTACATTCCAAAGAGAAAATTTATAACAATAATTGATTCCACTTGGGCCACCAAGAAGATTGCCACTACTATCCATCAAACGTCCTTGAAAATTTATCAGACTTGGAACACCGGCAGCAGCGTTAAGCTGTGAAGAAAAAATTGGTATAAAAACTGAGATAAAAAATAGAACTGAAACGCAAAAAGATACAACACTAAAACGTGTTTGATATAGCTTGCGTAGACTGAAAAAAATATTACGCGGTTTCATCAAATTTATGCTTATATTGTAACATAAAGCATACTCGCAATGCACATACATATAGTGCAATTTTGTGTAAAACTGTGGAAACAAAAAATCAGGCCCTTTTTGACCTGATTTTTTGTTTAATTCTTATGATTTATGGAGTCTTTTTAACGCCACTTATTGGAGTATTTTTAGGTGGATTGGTTAACTCTTTTGGTAGTAGTGATTCTATCTCTTCAACAGTCTTAAAACCGCTGACAGTTTTGCCGTTTATGACGAGTCCTGGAAGAGAACTTTGAATTTTATAAATAGAAGTTAGAGCTTTGATGGTTGAAAGATCCAAATTGTAATCAAATGAATAAACGCGTAGTGTCGGATACTTTTCTCGGAGCGCATCTAAGACATAGCTTTGTTTAGTACAGTCAGTACAAGCATCTTTGTTACCATAGAAATAAAATACTGTAGCTATTTTTTGTTTACATCTTTCGGCAATTCTTTTTGATAAAAGAAAGTCTTTAACTTGTAAAATAGTGTATTGTTTTTTCAAAAATTGTACTTCTTCTTTGTCTCCAACATTTTGTTCACTGTAGCTAATTTTATCTGCCAAAGTTGCAATTTCTTGAGAGAGAATTGACCGGTCGACATCTTGACAAGAGAGCTCTTCCAGAAGAGAAAATTGAGTTTCTGATGAGAGAATATCGATAGCAATTTTGTTCTGAATATCCTTGATTTCATTGATCTTTTTGTTATTAACATAGTTACTAAGATACCATCCAGTAGCGAAAATACCACAAGTAATCAAGAGGACGAAAAAGTATTTTTGGAAGCCTTTCATATGTTTTATATTTTACACCGCGGTAATAAAAGTTATCGCCATTTTGGCTGACCAGACCGTGTTATTGTATTCCAAACTGCCTTCAAAAGCCAGACTGGGGCAATGACGCTATATAGGAGTAAATAAATAATAATATGCCAATGAAACCCCTGACCCTGTTTCGATAATTTTGTTCCAACCAAAATAGAGAAAATTATCATGCCATAGAGAACAACTGAAATAAATATAATAGTTTTTGTATTGATAAAAAACCAGTCAAGGTTTGTGTTGAAACTCAAATTAAACCCTTTGATAGATATTTCAGTACTTTTCTTGATGATAAAAATAATAAAATTGTAAAGAAGGGCAAAAGACAAGTAAACAACTGCAACTATAGAAATAATACCGCTCGGCAATGTAAAGAATGAAAAGTTTCCATACTTTGTTTTAAAAATCAAACGACGATAGTCAATAGTGTTGTTTATAAAACCATAAATCCATCTAAGCCTTTGTACATAAAGCTTTTTGATGCTGTTTGGAGATGAAGTAAAAACATAAGCGGTGTGACAGTGATCTATTTTCATATGATTCTCTTGCATACGATAAGCTATCTCTTGGTCTTCAGTGTTATACGCTTTTTTAAATTTTCCTATTTTTTGAAAAACCTCTTTTCGAAAAACAGAAAATGGTCCGGGTGTTACGTGAATAGCTCCTAGGTAGGCCAACATGCGTTTGTTATAAGTACTCATATTGTATTCTACTTTTTGTGCATGTTGAATAATATTTTTTGGTTTGTTAACAATGAGAGATGGTGCAACCGCCATTACATCTGGTTTGCGTTGAAAAACATTTATCATTCTCTTTAGTGCATCGGGAGCAACAAATGAATCAGCGTCAAGACAGGAAATAAAATCTGCTTTTGTTTGATCTATTCCAAAATTAACAGCGGTGTGTTTACCGCCATTTTCTTTCTGGAAAATACGTACTTGAGAGTTATCTTTATATTTGAGTATTTCTTGCCAAGTATCATCAGTAGAACCATCATCAACAACAATAACCTCCAGTTTATCTTTTGGATAATCAAGTGCTAAAAGTGAATCGATGGTACCATGCACAGTTGTTCCCTCGTTCCAAGCTGGAACAATTACTGCAACAGTTGGGAACTGCGAGAGCTCTGGAGTCTCTTCCCCGTGCAATGAATTTAAGTGCTTTCTTCGTTCAAAAAAAGTCACCATAAAAAAAACCTGTACATAAACGGCCAAAAAAACGATGATATACATAGCTATTTCCGAAAATGGCATGTCTCGCATAATACCATTTTTAAAGGGTTTTTGGAAGCCCAAGACACTTCTATAAAGTGCGCTATAATGATCTACATGGAACAACAAGAACAAACACAAAATGAAACTACTGGGGCACCAAAAAAGAGTATGAGTATTAGTATTCCAGCAGCTATTATCACCGCCGGGGTTGTTATCGCTTTAGCCCTTGTCTTCTCAGGTAAAGGAAGTGGAGTCGTCAAGAATAATCAAGTAAATAACAAACAACCAACATCAGAGGAACAAGCTCCCCCACAAAATGTTTCTATTAAGCCTACAGATCATGTTCGTGGTGATATAACAAAAGCAGAAGTTGTTATTGTCGAATATTCAGATAGTGACTGTCCGTTCTGCCAGCGTTTCCACGAAACTATGAAAGATGTTTTAAAAAAATATGGTAATAAAGTAGCTTGGGTCTATCGAAACTTCCCTCTTGATATCCACCCAAATGCTAATAATGAATCCTATGCAACAGAATGTGTAGCAAAACTAGGTGGTAATGATGCATACTGGTCATACCTTGATAATGTCGTAGATATTACTGTCTCTCCAGATAAGAGTAAATCGGTTCTAACAAATATGGCAACAGCTCTGGGTGTTGAAGCTAAGTCTTTTGAAACCTGTATAAATAGTTCAGAGATTAAGGATTTGGTTAATGCACAAATAGCAGAAGCACAAGCTCTTGGGGCTCGAGGTACCCCTTATAGTATTGCTATTGGAAAAAATGGTCAACAGGTAGTGATCTCCGGAGCGCAACCAATTGATCAAGTATCAAAAATCATTGATGGCTTGATGAAATAAAAACAATAAAAAATCCCTTATAATATAAGGGATTTTTTATTGTTTTTATTTAGTCGAAATAGTTTCTTAATTTTTGAATCTTGTCATTTTGACGAAGTTTTTCATGAACTTTGGCTTCAATCTGTCTGATACGTTCACGAGTGACACCAAACTCACGTCCAACTTCTTCAAGAGTATGTTGCACGCCGTCAATAAGTCCGTAACGCATTTCCAATATTCGGCGCTCCTTGGGTGAGAGTTCAGCAAGCACTGCCCCCATCTGTTCTTTGAGCATATTTCTTGTTGCTTCTTGATCAGGACGCAGTAGTTTATCGTCTGGAATAAATTCTCCAAATGTTGATTTGTCTTCATCGTCCCCTATAGGTTGCTCGAGTGAACGAGTCTCTTGATTAATCTGTTCGATGACACGAACTTTCTCAACTTCGATTCCCATTTCGTTGGCAATCTCTTCAGCCAATGGATCACGTCCCAAGTCTTGACCGAGACGACGAACAACTTGTTTATATTTTGAAATAGTCTCAACCATGTGAACCGGGATACGAATGGTTCGAGACTGGTCAGCTAAAGCTCGAGTAATAGATTGACGGATCCACCAAGTCGCATAAGTAGAAAACTTATAACCTTTAGTCCAGTCAAATTTCTCAACGGCCTTAAATAGACCGATATTCCCCTCTTGAATAAGGTCAAGTAAAGTCAAATCAGCAGTACGATTGGCATACTTTTTGGCAATAGAAACAACTAGACGAAGGTTAGCTCGAGCCAATAAATTTTTGGCTTCTAAGTCACCAGCTTGGATACGTCGCGCAAAATCTTTTTCTTGAGCAGCGTTAATAAGAGAGTACTGTCCAATATCTTTAAGATACATTTGAACTGAGGAGAAAGAGTGGCTATCTTTAACATACTTTGAAAGATCTTCTGTGCTGTCAACATCGAGTAAATTCCCGCCTTCAAGGACATCAATACCAGCTACACTAAACTTCTCATAAATATCATCTAAAAATGAGATATTGCTCTCAATATCAGGAAACATCTTCAGAATCTCATCATAGGTTATGAACCCGCGCTTTTTACCTTTGACTAAAAGTTCTTGCGCCTTAACTTCCATATCTTGAAGTTTCTTGGCAGTGTTTACCTCACGACGAGGACTACCAGCGTGTCGAATGGTAATAGGTTTTGGCTTTGTCTTCTCTTTAACAATCGCCTTTTTAACTACTTTCTTAGGTTTTGTTTTCTTAATTGCCTTCTTAGCGACTTTTTTCTGTGGCGCCTTAGCAACAGAACGTTTTTTCGGTGCAGATTTTTTTACTGCAACCTTCTTAGTTGACGTCTTTTTGACGCTTTTTTTAGTTACCATTTTCTTTTGTATCTTCTTGTTTTTTGTTTTTGGCATACTTTTTATTACTTAGGCTCAATCATTTACGAAAAATCTTTTCTTGTCAAGCCTACCCTCCTTGATGAGGATAGTCATGACGACGTTTATTTATTTGTTGAATTAGGTCAGATAGACGATCTACTTCTATTTCATTACCTTCTGTCTCTGCTTGTCTTAAATCTCTTGAATATTCTATTCGTACGTTAGTTAAAAATGTATCAGTAATTTTTATAACAAGTTCTTGTGCGATCTTAATTTGGTCATCATTACTTAAAGATGAATAATCTTTTTCCACGATAGCTAAAGCCCTATCGAGCCTATCTTGTGGTATTGCTGGCGCTGAGAAAAGAATATCCCCGGTAAATAGCGTGTTAAGGGGTTCAATTACCTTCTCTATGGCATCTGAACCAAAACATTTCCGAATGGCTGTAAGTCTTTCATAAGGCGTACTTTCTTCAGTATTTTTTATTTTATCTTGACCAACAGGAGAAACAAGAAGTGTATTTACTTTTTTGAGTTCTTCGACAATGCTTTCACTTGGCATACCTGTTTCTTGAGAAATCATTGTGATATAAAGATTCTTTTCCATTGCAGATGCGACACGAGCTAAAAATGGAAAGAGTTTTTCTTTTATTGTCCGAACAAAAACGTGTGGAGACAATGACTGCTTTTTAATGAGATAGAGGTGGTGCTCAATAAAGTGCTTACTCTCTTTAAGTTTTTCTTTCCAAGCATCAGCACCTTGCTCTTTAATAAGATCTGCTGGATCTACTCCTTCTGGTAGAACAACTACTTTAGGGTTCATCCCTAGAGAAAGCGCTACTAAGGCTGCGCGATCCATCGCTTTTTGTCCCGCTTCATCTCCATCAAAAGCTAGAAATAAATGTGGAGTTAACCTAGAGAGTACAGCTAGATTCGAAAACGGATCTTGGGCAGACTCTTCTGAAACAGCGGTCCCTGAAGAAGCAACCGTGTTACGAAATCCTGCTTGGTGAGATAAAACCAAATCAAACTGACCTTCAACTAAAATAGCAAAATTATTTTTTTTAATATGAAATTTTGCTTTATCAAAACCAAAAAGAGTTTTTGACTTTTGGAAGATTTCAGTTTCCGGAGAGTTTAAATACTTTGGCCCTTCACCGTCATCAGGAAAACTTCGACCTGAAAATCCAATCACTCGACCACTGGAATCATTCAGTGGAAAGAGTATTCTTTTTCGGAATCGATCATAGACCTTACCTTCAGTTTTTTTAATGAGCCCAGCTCGAACTGCAATAGATTGATCTTTGTCATTTTTACACAGACTCTCTATTGTTCGCCATTCGTCGGCGACATATCCTATACGAAAGGCATCAATAGTTTCTTTCAATAAGCCACGTTTTTCTAAATAAGTTTGTGCTGAGCTAGACTCATTTAGGAGCTTTTGATAGATATTTGTAGCTTTCTCAAGAATTTCATAGACTCCGTCTGTATCAGAGACCAAGGGATTGTTGGTAAGTGTTACGCCAGCCCTGTCAGCTAAAAGTTTAAGCGCACCTTTTTTATCTAGCCCTTCAAACTGTTCAACAAAAGTAAAGATGTCTCCTTTGGCTCCACAACCAAAACAATAGTAAAGTCCTCTCTCTGCAGAAATGTTGAAAGAAGCAGTCCGTTCATTATGGAACGGGCACTTGGCCTTGAACTGGGAACCTGATTGCTGAACAGTTATGTATGAAGACAGTACTTCGGTAATAGGCAATCGATCTTTGATAGTCTCGAATACCGTTTTCATTTTTATTCTTCGTGATTCTTAATATCGTTAACCTTGAGTACCTTTCGATCTCGGAAACCGGTCCCTGCTGGGATTAATCTTCCAACAGTAACATTTTCTTTGAGTCCTCGGAGAGTATCAGTCCCACCTTTAATAGCGTTGGTAATCAAAACACGATTTGTGTTTTGGAAAGAGGCGGCTGAAATCCAACTCTTAGCAAAGAGGGCTGTCTGAGTAATACCCAAAATGATAAGGTCAGCCTTGGCTTCTCGCAGTCCCATATCTCGCATCTTAGCATTTTCTTCAATAAGATCAGTAACTTCAATAGTGTCTCCAATAGAGAAAGCACTTTCTCCAGCATCTTTAACTTTGCGTCGTGAGAACATTTGTCTAACTATGATTTCCAAATGCTTTCGAGCGATTGCGGCACCTTGAAGCTCATAAACTTTACTAATTTCTCGAACAATGTAGTCTTCAGCCATTTCTTTTCCTCCAAATTCATAAACTTCATCAATGTTAGCTGAACCATCTGTCAGAAGTTCACCAGCTATAACATCTTGACCTGCTTTTACAATAGCAATACGACGTGGGTTAACAACATATTCAACACTTTCTTTTTTAGCTTCTTTATCACTAGAGAGCACAACAATTATTTTGTCTGTCCCATCTTCTTTAATTTCAGAAACAGTACCAGCATATTTATTAACAAGTGACGGATTTTTGATTGTTCGACATTCGAATATTTCTTCAACACGTGGAAGTCCCGCTGTAATATCGATACCAGCAAGTCCGCCGGCGTGGAAGGTTCGGAGAGTGAGCTGTGTCCCCGGTTCACCAATGGCTTGAGCCGCCACAATACCAACAGCTTCACCTTTTTCAATTAAGTGTCCCCTTCCGAGGTCAAGGCCGTAACATGTTCGGCAAATACCGTAGACTGTTTTACAAGTCATAGGAGTTCGGACGAAAACTTCCATCACACCTTTTTGTTCTACTAGAGTTGCATCATCTTTCATGATGAGATGTCCTTTCTTAAAGAGAGTTGTGCCATCTGCTAGAGTAATATCCTTAGCCAAAATTCTACCTCGAATTGTCTTACCAATTGGAATTTCAAGTCCAGAAATAACTTCTTTAATAACCCTCTTTGAAAGTTTAGTTCCACAATCCTCTTCAGTAATAATGACGTCTTGTGCCACATCAACCAGACGACGAGTTAGGTAACCAGCTCGAGCAGTATTAAGCGCTGTGTCGGCCAAACCTTTACGAGAACCGTGGGTAGTGATGAAATATTCAATAGGAGAAAGTCCTTCCTTATAAGAAGGAATAATCGGGAAATCAATAGTTCGTCCTGTAGTATTTTGAATCATACCCTTCATACCAGCCATTTGAGTCACGTTACTCATACTTCCTCGAGCACCTGAGGTAATCATGTCGTAGACAGAGCTGTGTTTTTTAACAGTTGCAGTCAAGGCTTTTTCAATTTCACTTTTAGCTTTATTCCAAACTTCAATAACTTTTTGGAAACGTTCCTCCTCTGAAAGAAGCCCGTCTTCAAATTGAGTCTTGATAGCATCTTCCATAGCACGATGATTGGCAATAATAGCTGGCTTTTCTTTTGGTACAACAACATTATCAATCCCCCAAGTTACACCAGAGCGAGTTGCGTATTTATATCCAAAATTTTTGATTCTATCAAGAACCGGAGCAATAGCGGCAATACCAAAATCAGAAATTAAAGTATCAACTATACCAATAATCTTCTTAGCGGTAACTTCGTCGTTCGTATAGGGAAACTCTGCTGGTAAGATAGAGTTAAAGAGTAGACGTCCAGCTGTTGTCTCAAAAGGTTTACCGCCAAATTGTTCATACTTTGGATTATTGGTTCCGAGAACGAATATCTTGGCACGATATGATACGGCACCTAAGTCATAAGACATAAGCGCTTCATTTGGACTAGCAAAATACATACCTTCGCCCTTGTCACCATCAACAATAGAAGTCATCCAATAACAACCGAGCACGATATCCAACATTTTTGATGACACAATTGGGTCACCGTTTTGTGGTTTAAGTAGGTTCTTATCAGCTGCAACAATAGTTTTTGCTTCATGTTGAGCAGTATCAGAGAGCGGTAAATAGACTCCCATTTGGTCACCATCGAAGTCAGCGTTAAAAGCTGGACAAACGAGTGGGTGGACTTGGATAGCATTACCTTCAATCAACACAGGCATAAATGCTTGAATACCAAGTCTGTGGAGTGTCGGCGCTCGGTTTAAGAGTACATACTTTCCAGCAATAACTTGTTCGAGAATTGCCCAAACTTCTGGAATACCATCTTCAATCAATTTGTTAGCACCACGAATATTAAATGCCAATTCTTGTGAAATTATTTTCGAAATTACAAAGGGCTTGAAAAGCTCCAGCGCCATGTGCTTTGGAAGTCCACATTGATTAAGTTTTAGATTTGGACCAACAACAATAACACTTCGCCCAGAATAGTCTACACGCTTACCGAGTAAGTTCTGTCGGAACAAACCTTGTTTACTTTTGAGGTTATCGGAGAGAGATTTGAGGGCACGACGTTGTGCCTGACTCATGGCTGGAGAATCCTGCCCAGCAATACTGTTATCAATAAGAGCATCTACTGCTTCTTGCAAAATACGCTTTTCGTTTCGGAGAATAACATCTGGAGCACCTATTTCTTTTAATTTTCGAAGACGATTGTTTCGATTGATAACACGACGGTAAAGGTCGTTGATATCAGATGTCGCATGTCGACCACCTTCAAGAGCCACCATCGGACGAAGGGCTGGTGGGATAACTGGAATACGAGTTAAGAACATCCATTCAGGGCGAATACCGGCATACATCATGCCTCGAATAAGTGAAAGGCGCTTGTTGAGTTTTTCACGCTCGGCGGCCCCAGCTTTTTCCAAAGATTTTTCTGTCTTGGTTTTGAGTTTTGCTAAATCAATTTGATTGAAAAGTTGGAAAACAGCTTCAGCACCAATACCTGCTTCAAAGGCAGAACCGTACTTGAGTGAGTAGTGATGATAAGCAATTTCGTTGAGAACTTTACCTGTTCGGATTTCAGCAATTTCCTTTTTTGTATTTAGAAGTAGTGTTTTCAGTTTGTCACGAGTTTCGTCGTCAGCTGCATTTTTTAATTTATTTTTAAATTCAGTATCAAGATCGACAATAATACGATCCCTTTCATCTTCATGAACAGAGACAATAATATAGCCAGCGAAGTATATAACTTTTTCAAGTTCAGTAAGCGGAATACCAAGTAAGATACTCATTCTTGAGGGCACACCACGGAGGAACCAAATATGAGCGACAGGAGAAGATAGGTCAATGTGACCCATACGATCACGACGAACAATGGATTGTGTGATTTCAACACCACATTTTTCACAGATAATACCAGCATAACGAATACGCTTGTACTTTCCACAGTAACATTCATAATCTTTCTCTGGACCGAAGATGCGCTCGTCAAACAGGCCACCTCTTTCAGATCGGCCAGTACGATAGTTGATAGTTTCGGGTTTTGTAACTTCACCATATGACCATTCAAGGATCTTCTCAGGAGAAGCAAGCTTCAGAACAATTTTATCGAAATTTGTTGTATCTAATGTTTTCATAAATTTATTACTTCTGATTATTGTGCTGTTACTTCTTCTGCTTCTGCGTCGACGACCTTTGGTGTCCCTCCTTGCAAATCTACGTCCAGTGATAATCCTCTCAAATAGTTAAGCATCACCGAGAACGATGCCGGTGCATTCGGCTCTCTGATTTTCTCTCCTTTAATGATGGCATCAAATGTCGCAGCTCGGCCACGAATATCATCAGACTTGATCGTTAACATTTCACGCAAAATATGTGATGCTCCGTATCCTTCCAAAGCCCAGACCTCCATTTCCCCAAAACGCTGTCCTCCAGACTGAGCTTTACCTCCGAGTGGTTGCTGAGTAATGAGTGAGTACGGACCGATTGAACGCATGTGAATCTTGTCTTCCACCATGTGGTGCAATTTCAAGATGTACATATAACCAACTGCAATATCTTGTTCAAATTTTTCACCAGTTCGCCCATCGTAAAGTGGCACACATCCGTTTTCTGGAAAACCTGCCTCTTTAAGCTCAGCTTTAATCTCTGCATCAGAAGCTCCACAAAATGGTGGCACTATAGCTTGATAACCAAGTTCGTGAGCAGCCATACCCAAGTGAAGTTCAAGAATTTGTCCTAGATTCATACGAGATGGCACGCCGAGTGGAGTAAGGACAACGTCAACAGGGGTACCGTCTTCCATATATGGCATATCTTCTTCTGGAAGCACCACTGAAATAACACCTTTGTTTCCGTGTCGTCCAGCTAGTTTATCTCCAACTGAAATATTTCGAAGTTGTGCTACCTCAATAACAATTTTCTTGATAACACCACTTTCTAGATTGTGACCTTGGTCACGTGAGAAAATCTTTACACGAATAATACGTCCACGCTTTCCATGGTCCATTTTCAGTGAGGTATCTTTTACATCACGAGCCTTTTCAGCAAAAATACTTCGAAGCAATCTCTCTTCTGGAGTAAGTTCTGTTTCACCTTTTGGAGTAATTTTCCCAACAAGTAAATCTCCCTCTTTAACTTCTGCTCCCACGCGGATAATACCGTCTTCGTCCAAATCTTTAAGACGAGTTTCTCCAACATTTGGAATATCACGAGTTGTAACTTCCGGACCAAGCTTGGTATCACGAACAACGCAAGTGAACTCAGCGATATATATAGAAGTAAATTTTGAATCCTTGATCAGTCTTTCAGAAAGGATAATCGCATCTTCGTAGTTGGCACCGTTCCAAGACATAAATGCCACGCGCATATTTTGTCCAAGCGCGATTTGGCCATGATCTGTTGTTGAACAGTCTGCAAGCAAATCTCCCTTCTTAACTTTTTGTCCAATAGTAACAACAGGGCGTTGATGCAGTGATGAGAAGTTGTTTGTTCTTTGAAAGTTCACCAAAAAATAGTGATGATCTTTACCACTTTTATCTCCCTTTACTGTGATCTTTGTTGCATCAAGAGACATAACTTCACCAGCTTCTAGTGCCATAACAAGACGACCTGAATAAGGAGCGGCTTCTTGCTCTATACCGGTTGCCACTAGTGGTGCTTCAGGACGAACAACAGGCACAGCTTGCTTTTGCATGTTACTTCCCATGAGGGCACGGTTAGCTTCATTATGTTCGAAGAACGGGATCATACTAGTCGCCAGAGAGAAGGCTTGGTTGGTAGCCACGTCAATAAAATCAACCTTTGATTTATCAACAATACCTGGCAAAGTACGAATACGTGCTTCAACCTGACTTGGTAGATGGCCCTTTTCATCATAAGCAGTTCCAGCGTGGGCGATAGTATATCTTTCTTCTTCCAGAGCATTTAAATAAACAATTTCTTCAGTAATTTTCCCATTCTTAACTTTGACATAAGGAGTTTCAATAATACCAAAATCATTGATGCGAGCATAAATAGCCAAACGCAAGATAAGTCCAATGTTTGGACCTTCAGGGGTGTGGATAGGACAAACACGACCGTAGTGAGAAGTGTGCACGTCACGAACTTCAAGCGTGGCACGCTCACGAGTCAAACCTCCGGGGCCGAGGGCTGAGACAGTTCGAAGAAGCTCAATTTCAGAGAGAACATTTTCTTGGTCCATGAATTGAGAGAGTTGGTTAGTTGTAAAAAATTCTTTAATACGAGCTTGGAGTGGACGCTGGTTAACAACTTGAATAGGGAGTGCGTTCATTGAGTCAATGGTACTCATACGGTCTTGCACGTTTCGCTTGATCTGAGTCATACCCATAAATATTTTTTGTTGAAGCAGTTCGCCAACGAACTTCACACGTCTTGAACCGAGGTGATCGATATCGTCTGGTTTTGATCCAGGGGTCATGTTTAATGTTATGACATGATTGATTATCGCAGCGATATCTACCGCCGAGAGGGTCTTGCGAGCCATTTCCTTATCGCCCATATCGAGTTCAAAGCGGTTATTAAAACGAAATCGTCCAACTGGAGAAAGATCATAACGTTCCTCACTGAAAAGTGTAGTTATAAAATCTTTAGCATTGTCAGCAGTGGCTAAATCTCCATCTCGAAGTTTTCGATAAATTTCAACGTAAGCTTCTTGTGAACTTTTGCTAATATCTTTCTCTAGACAATGAGCAATAACGCCTTTGGCTACATCTCCCTTAAATAGTTTCTTTATTTCTTCATCTGTAGATACTCCGAGTGCCCGAAGAAGCGACACAATTGGGAATTTGCGCTTCTTGTCGATACGAACAAAGATTTCTCCAGATGGATCAGACTCTATTTCAATCCAAACACCACGGTTTGGGATAATCTTGGCGCCAAAGAACTTCTTGCCTTTTACTTCAAGTTCAGTAAAAAAGACACCTGATGATCTTGAGAGTTGTGGTACTAGAACTCTTTCAACGCCGTTGATGATAAATGTCCCGTGGTCGGTCATCATCGGAATATCAGACATGAAAATTTCCTGTTCTTTTTCTGTACCTGTTTGTTTGTTAGTTAGTTTTATACGCGCTTTAAGCCCACTATCATATGAAAGTTTATTTTCTTTGGCATGATTTTCACCAAACTTTGGTTCTACTAAGTTGAAAGAAACAAAATCAAGCTGGAATTTTTTTCCAGAGTAATCATTGATAGGAGTGAATTCTTTAAAAACTTCCTTTATACCTTTTTCAATCAACCAGTTATAGGAATCTAATTGGTGTTGGATAAGGTTTGGGAACTCGGCTAGAGGCTTCTTATATTTCGAAAAGTACTTCTTGGGACGCGCAGTGCTGTGGTCTTTTGTAGTTTTACTCATTTTTGTATATAGCGTCCTCCGTCGTCGCCTCTGGTGCGACTCTGGCGGACAGGCAAAAAATCGCCAAAACGTCTAACATTTACGTTTGGCTTATCTAATAAAGGGTTTTCTCTAAAATACAGAATCTCTTGGCCGTAACTCTTCCGGGAGGTGTAAGGAGACAAATATAGCTTATATGCTTTGTAATGTCAACCCGTTAGTGAGCCCAGGCACAGCATAAATTGCGTATGGGTTAAAAATCCATACAGTGCCTGGATCTACTACCGGATCAACCAAATCTCCATGTAATTAAAAAAGCCGTCCTCAAAATCAATTGAGAACGGCCTGTATTGTGCTTGGTTGTATTTTTTAATTACCAAGGTTCTTCCCCTGTACCTTTAATTCTGTAACCATAAAATATTGGGGTTAACCCGTCACCTCTGTTTGTAGGCTTAGACGAGTAACCTAAACCATGACTGAGATGAACCTTAGGGGCTTCTACTTCTTCAATGTATTCAATACTTTCCTCATTTTTTTGAGGCATACCAACCACTTTTAGTGGTAAAACTGCCGTAAGATTATTTGCGTTGGCTATTATGGCCTTTATTTTTTTTCTGAGTGTGTGTCCCATAATTGTAAATTTGTTTATACAATAGCACGTATAGTACATAAAGTCAATAGTTAATTCTTCTGGCTTTCTCCTAAACCAGCTCCTGAGCTGGTCGGACGAACAATCTTTGATTGTTTTAGTCGCCAGGCTTCTATCTTTTTATGGTCTCCCCCCACTAGAACAGGTGGGACTTTGTGCTTTTTGCCTTTATAAATAAGGATTTCTGGGCGAGTATAGACCCGTGGACTAGCTATTCGGGCTTCTTCTAAAGACTCTTTATCCCCTAAAACTCCAGGTATTTGACGGACTATGGCATCAGTCATAACGAGTGCAGGCAGTTCCCCCCCTGTCAAAACATAGTCACCGATACTATATTCATCAGCTTTCAATATTTTACGTACCCGATCATCTACCCCTTCGTAACGTCCACAGATAAACACAACGTCGCTATAGCTTTTCGCCATTTTCTTGGCTATGACATTGGTAAACATTTTGCCACTTGGAGAAAGCATTACCACCTTTATTTTTTTTGACTTGGGTGTCGGACTCCCAAGTTTAAGTTTTGAATAGGCGCGAAGTATTGGCTCAGCAGTCATGACCATACCGGGACCACCACCATACGGGCGAAGGTCAGTTTTACTGTGTCGGTCTTTTGAATAATCACGAATATTAAGTACAGCAAAGTTCGCCAACTTTTTATCTTTGGCACGTTTAAGCATCGCTTCCCCGAGGTAGCTTTCAATCATTTCTGGAAATATGGTTAGAAAATGAAATTTCATATTTAGATAGTAGTGTTTACTGAGTATAAAGTCAAAAGGTGCCACAATTTGTGGCACCTTATACAATACTTTATTCTAAAAAACATTCTGCTTAAGGTAAATAAAGCCTACCCAAAGAAAATGCCCCGCCGCAGCTGTAATAAATAAAAATACAATAGCAAATATAACTCTTACAAAAGGAGCAAAAAACCCTCCAATTGGTCTGTTGTTTATTTTTGCAATTCTTTGCATAAAGAATGCAGCAGAGGTCAGAATGATGATTAAAAGAGCAGAGAAAAATCCTATAGGCAACATAATAAAAAATTTAGAATGAATAATTTGTTTCCTTTTAACTATATCACATTTAAGTGATAATGTCAATATTAAACTTTGTCTTCGCCCATATATAAAATATTATAAGTCTTTTAAATCAGCCATTGCGTCATCGAGGTTGGCCACATCGGGCGCTCTTTCGTAGCCAGCTGGTTCGTTGATCTTGAGGTTCACGCGGGCATTGTGCTTCATTCCCACAACACGAAGTAGTGTACGGATAGCCTTGGCAGTGTTGCCTTGGCGACCAATTATCTTACCCATATCGGTCGGATTGACTGTCATAGTCAAAAGTACTCCCATCTCGTCCACTGTTCTATCTATAACAACGTCGTTTGGATTATCTACCAATGCCTTTACTACCATTTCCAAGAATTCTTTATCATTCATATCATTATCTGTCTTAAAGTATTAATACTGCTATTGTACTATTTTTCTCTTTCTTACGCGAGTGCGCGGAGTAATTTTGTTGGCGAGGACTGTTTGAGTCCGCCAACTGGCGGATGAGTTCCGCAGACAATAAAATTACTCCGAGCACAAGCGACTATTTCTTCTTCGCTTCCTTCCTCTTCACTGTTGGAGCCTTCTTTGAAAGCACGTTCTTTTTCTTGCCTTCTATCACTTTGTGCTTTATGAGCATATTGTGAACAGTTGGAGAAACTTGGGCGCCATTTTTGATCCAGTGAAGGATGCGGTCATTCTTGAGGATAACAGTATCACTCTTTGGTGTTTGAGAGCCTAGGATTTCTAGGAACTTACCACTTTGTGGACCATTTTTTGAATCAGTAACAACCAAGCGAAATTGCGCTTCGTTCTTTCGTCCAATGCGTTGTAGTCGGATCTTTAACATGTGCATCGGATAATAGCAGACAATATAAAAAGAGTCAAAGAAATTCTATGCGGATTCTAACTGCCATGTTACAGTATTGCCATGCAGTCTAATACTACAGAACTCAAAATCGGAACCCAATTTGAGGGCTCTATAAATATATCTACTAAAGGTATCGGTTATGTACGGGTACGAGATCTGCCCGGCCAAAAAGGCGCCAATATCAGTATCGAAGTTCCTCGCGAAGCCCTGAACCGTGCTTTTCATGGCGACATTGTTTTAGTGGAAGTCACTGACCTTCCTCCAGCAGAGAACCCAAGAGGGAAAGTCATCGACATCCCCCGCCGAGCCAAAGTTGGTTATAGTGGCACACTATCTTTCGAACAAGGTTCTCACTGTATAGTGACCAACGACGGACGAATGTACACACCTATTGTTATTGCTGGCGACAAACTCTCTGGTGCTAAACAAGGAGACAAAGTTTTCTGTGCTATTACCGACTGGCCAGATCCGATGGGTACGCCAAAAGGTGAAGTCGTACGTGTACTTGGTAAACCACTTGAGAACAATGCTGAGATGCTTTCCTTGGCTTTGGAAAAAGGATTTGACGATACTTATCCGGCTGAAGTTGAGGCAGAAGCTAAAAAAATTCACGAACATGGTATAACTCCCGAAGATATTTCTTCTCGTCGAGATTTTCGCACCACTACTACTTTCACTATCGACCCAGCTGATGCCAAAGACTTTGACGACGCTATCTCTGTGAAGTTTTTAGAAAATGGTAATACTGAAGTCGGTATTCACATTGCCGATGTTTCAAACTACGTTGTTCTAGGAACAGCGCTTGATGCCGAAGCCTACCGCCGTGCCACATCTGTCTATCTAGTTGACCGAACTATAGCTATGCTTCCAGAAGTGCTTTCCAATGAACTTTGCTCTTTGAATCCTGATGTTGATCGACTAACGATGAGTGCGGTATTTGAAATCACGCCAAAGTTCGAAGTAGTTAACGAATGGTTTGGGAAAACGGTTATTCATTCTGCATTTAGATTTACTTACGAAAATGCTCAAGAAGTTTTGGATACAAAAAACGGTCCTTATTTAAAAGAATTACAAGCAGCCTTAGTTATCGCCCAAGATCTGGAAAAGAAGCGTTTCAACGAAGGCGCACTGTCTCTCGATACTCCAGAAGTAAAGTTCACACTCGATACTACTGGTCACCCAATCGGTGTTTATGTAAAAACTCGTGGACAAACTCATCATATGATCGAAGAGCTAATGCTTTTGGCCAACAGAAAAGTTGCTCAGTTTATCGCCACTCGCGACAACAATGCTCAGGAAATATTTATGTATCGTATTCATGATAAACCAGACCTCGACCGTATGGCCGACTTGCATTTATTTTTGAAACGTCTCGGTCACAACTTACCACTCGACAAAGATGGATTTATCCCTTCTCGCGCCTTGAACGACTTGATGATCTCTCTCGATGGGAAACCTGAAAAAGAGACAGTTCAAATATCTATCGTGCGAAGTATGGCCAAGGCTATTTATTCAACCAAAAATCTTGGTCACTACGGTCTAGCTTTTGAATACTATACACACTTCACTTCTCCAATTCGTCGTTACCCTGACCTTGTTGTTCACCGATTACTCCAAGCATATCTTCACGATGAAATTATCACTAAAGATACTTGGGTCACTTACGACAAGATTGCTTCTCACTCTTCAATTCGTGAGAAAGAAGCCGCGGATGCAGAACGAGCTTCAATCAAATATAAACAAACAGAATATATGGCTGACCGTATCGGTATGCAATTTGAAGGCTCTGTTACTGGAGTATCTATGAATGGGCTCTTTGTTGAAGAAAAAGAAAGTCGCTGTGAAGGTATGATTAGACTTCGCGACTTAGGAGAAGACTATTTCGAATACAATGACAAAGAGCTTGCTATTGTTGGCAAGAGAACTAAAAAAACATTCCGTATTGGGGACAAAGTAAGGTTTAAGGTAGCAGGCGCTGATATTACCAAAAGAATGATCGACTACAAACTTGTTTAACGCTGTAAAACAAAAACATGTTTTAATTTCTGTATTGATTACTTTACTAGTATGGGGTTTTTTCTTGTTCAAAACTCAAATAACCAAGACCTTAGCCGAGAACGTAGAAAGTATTAAACAAAATGTTAATAATGACGACTTACTAGCTGGTTTTAAAAAAGAAAGGACAAAAGGCATCACTATGTTCCGAGGCAACACCTCGCGCACTTTTTATGGGACCGGACCAATACCAACAAATCCTGGTGTACTTTGGCAATATCCAAAAGAAAAACCACTTTGTAGCAACTCGCCGGTTGCTGGAATCGCAAAGTATTGGTGTGGAAATGGTTGGACTGGACAGCCATCAGTTTGGGAGCACGAAGGAATTACAGAAATCATATTTGGTGCTTATGATAAACAAGTACACTTTTTAAATGCAGAAACTGGTGAACCTACTCGCCAACCCTTTATGACAGGAGACATTGTCAAAGGATCTGTAACATTAGACCCAGATAATTTTCCACTTCTTTACACCGGATCAAGAGACAACTTTTATAGAATCATAGCGCTCGATAGAGATGTCCCGACAGAGCTCTGGAAGCTCGAAGCTAAAATAAGTGACGGTGTTTGGAATAATGATTGGGATGGAAATAGTTTGATTGAAGATGATATTTTATATGAAGGCAGTGAGAACGGACTCTTTCATATCATCAAACTCAATCGTGAATACGACGCTTTGGGAAAAGTAACAGTGGCCCCAATAGAGCTCGTAACTATCCCAACTTTTTCAAAAGAATTTATAGACATCATTGGTGATGAAGATCTCAGTATTGAAAGCTCCCCGCTTAAAATCGGTAACACTGTGTATATCGCAAACTCTGGAGGGCGAATTATGGGCTTTGATGTTTCAAATGTAGAACAAGGAATAGCTCCAACAGTTTTTGATTTTTGGACCGGTGATGATACTGATGCAACTCTTATTGCTGACGATGATGGATTTATCTACGCGGTAAGCGAAGAAGAGAGATTGAATGCTCGATCAAAAGAAGTTGGGCAGATCATAAAACTCGATCCAAAGAATCCGAGCTCTCCACTTGTTTGGAGTATCCAAGTTCCTAAGAAAAATGGTGTCACTGGTGGCGTCTGGGCCACACCGGCTCTCTATAGCGACCATCTTTATGTTCCAACAAACCCAGGAGACCTACTGACTATAGATATAAAAACTGGGATTGTTACCGATAGTATTTTTGTCGGCACTCATGCTTGGTCTTCACCAAATATCGTTGACGGACAACTACTTCTAGGGACTTGTGAAGGAAAACTACAAAACTACTCGCTAGGCGATCCATCAAAACCGGAACCAGTCTGGGAACTGCCAATAAAAAACCAAGGTTGCATCGAATCCACTCCCGCCATCTGGAAAGGCAACTTATATTTCGGCACTCGTGAAGGGTTTATTTTCAAAGTCGGACAAAAATAAAAAGCTGTTTTAGTATATTCAAACAGCTTTATTGATTAAAAAATTTTAAGTTTTTAAAATAGCCTTCCTTGTAATAGTAAATTTTTTTACTGGATCTGTGGTACTTTGGCAGTGTATAGGAGTACCATTCATATTTAACATTTCAAATGCCTTCTCCGCTTTTTTTGAGAACCGAACATGTTGGTTAAATCTGTAGCTAAAAAACTTTTTTAATAGTTTAGATAAGTTCATGTCTTTGAATTTTCTTAACTTTACCCTACTAGCCCACAAAGTCAATACAGGTTGAATCCTGACCCAACTGGTGCTATAGTGTACTAGTTTCACCTATGGCACTGACACTCCAAATCATTCAAATAGTCTCAAGTCTACTCATCGTAGTACTAGTTCTCCTCCAGCGCTCAAATAGCTCTGATATGGGCAGTACCCTCGGGACAGACGGCGGAAGCTTCCTACAGACACGACGTGGCGCGGAGCGTTTTATTTTTGTGCTGACTATTATAGTGGCTATCGTATTTGCTATTGCCAGCTTGGCATCGCTTATATTGCTTCCATAAAAAATAGCTCTTATAGTGTTGGTGAGTTTGTACCCTAGTAGAAAACTATTTTTCTTATGAAAACATTGCTAATATCTTTCTTTTCTTTTCTTAAAAAGGAAAAGGTTCCAACCAAAGAAAATCTTATTGAAATAAAAGATAGCCAATTTTCTTTTTATAAAGGGGGCTTAATTTTTTCATGTTTACTAGTGGTTTCTTTATTCCTAGCATTACTAATGTCTATCAGTAGTCGTTTTTCTATAGAAGCCCCAGACTATGGTGGGACTTTATCTGAAGGAATTATTGGCTCTCCAAAGTTTATAACTCCACTTCTTTCTTCGAGTGAAACTGATCAAGCTCTGACCAAGCTCATTTATTCTGGGTTGGTCAAAGATACTGATCAAGAAGGAGCCTTTTATCTACTACTAGCAAGTAGATTTGTCGCTAGCCCCGATGGTAGAGAATATCTATTTACTCTAAAAGACAATTTAACTTTCTCAAACAAAATGCCACTAGAGAGTAGTGACGTACTTTTTACTTTTGAAACAAAAAAACGTTTAGCTCTTTTGGCTGACCCAAGTAGTGATTGGTCAAATATTTCTGTAGAAACTCCTGATAGTAAAACTGTGGTCTTGAAAACATCAGGACCTAAAGAGTCTCTAACTGAAAAACTCTCTCTTGGTATTATACCTAAAGATCTTTGGGGATCAGTTGATATTGAATCAATACAGGATAGTACTCTCAATACCTCCCCTATAGGAGCAGGGCCTTTTACTATAAAGCACATCAACTATAACAATACTTTACCGAAAGAATTGGTGCTCAAAAGAAATGTCCATTTTGTAGGGTCAAAACCTTATATAAAAACAATAAAAATTATCATTTTTGCTAACCAGTTAGAATTAAAAGATGGATTGCAAAATAAGTCTATCAATAGTACTACTGCTCAAAATGGAACTTTCATAGACACTAAAATACAAGAAAAATTTTCAATAAAACAAATACCAACAGAGAAAAATATTTCACTCTTTGTGTTACCTTCATCCAAAGGAACTTCTTCTATCGCCTTATCTAATATTGAGAGATCAATTGACAGAAAAAAAATAATTGATATCATTGAGAAAGGTTATGGCATAGCGCTCTACTCTTCCTCGGAAGCCTCTACTGTTGAGGAGCAAGAAGGATCAGTCAATAGACTGATAAAACTCGGTTATAAACAAAACGAATCTGGTAACTTAATAAAAGATGGTTCCCCAATAGCAGTATCAATCGTGGTACGCACTGATGAACAACTTTTGCAAAGCGCCCAGATGTTATCTCAAGAGTTTTCTCGTTTTGGTATAACAACTGAGTTAAAAGCATTTGACCAAGGATTATTTACTGAACAAGTAGCCCAAAGAGTTTACCCGTTCATCCTCGGAACAGAGACTGATATTCCAGCAGGTTACGAGCGCATCATTCCTTTATACACAAAAACCATTCCCAGTATTACTGAAAAATACGTACACACTGTTTTACCGCTAGTGATTAGAACGCGAGCCGAAGTATTTCGTGATATAGAAAGTTGGTATGTACGAACAGACAAAGTATGGAAAGGATTTAACTAATTACAAATACAAAATAAATCTAATAGAATAGATATGACAGAACAAACAAACACAACACCAAATCACACAAACTCTAGTACAGCGACGCCAACCAAACGACCGTTTGTTAAAACATTCCCAAAACGTAACAAACCATTCAACAACCGCAACCAATTCAAACGTCGACCAGTACAAGCCCCTATGCAAATGCAAGACCTGAACGCGCAACCACTTGAGCGTAAAACTGCTCATATCCCAGATGTTGCCCCGGATGTAATTCGTATCATCCCTCTCGGTGGAGTAGAAGAAATCGGCAAGAATATGACTGCTATTGAAATCGGCGACGATATCATTGTTATTGATGCTGGTATGTTCTTTGCCAATGGTGAAACCCCGGGTATTGACTACGTTATCCCAAATACTCGTTACCTTGAGGAAAGGAAGCATAAAATCCGAGCGCTAATCGTGACTCATGGACACTTGGATCACATCGGTGGGGTACCACTTGTACTCTCTCGTATTGGTAACCCGCCTGTATATTCACGCAACTTAAGTGTCCTCATGATGCGTAAACGACAAACAGAATTCCCGCACCTACCAGCACTAAATGCTATTACTGTTGAGAAAGATGAGATTGTTACAATCGGAAAAATCAAAGTAAAATTTTGGGGAGTAACTCACACTATCCCAGACTCTATGGGAGTTATCATTGAAACTCCTTATGGATGGATCGTAAACCCTGGTGATTACAAGCTCGACCAAGTGGATGGTATCGTCAGTGCTGATGAAGAAAAAGAATACAAAATATTCGACAACAATAAAACACTGCTTTTGATGACTGATTCAACTAACATTGAAAATGAAGGTTTTGCAATGCCGGAAATAAAGGTGCACCAAGGTATTGAAAATATTCTTCGACGTATCAATGGCCGGATTATTATTGCGGCTTTTGCTTCTCATATTACTCGACTAGTAAAAATTATTGAGATAGCTGAAGCTTTGAATAAAAAAATTGTTCTTCAAGGAAGGTCAATGAAATCCAATATTGAAATCATAATTCAAGCAAACCTTTTAAAGATAAAAAAAGATACCATCGTCTCTATGGAGGAGGCAGATAGACTTCCACCAAATCGGGTCATTATTTTATCTACAGGAGGTCAGGGTGAAGAGTTCTCAGCACTTTCTCGAGCGGCAAATAAAACAGATAAAAGATTTATTATAAGAAAGGGAGATACTGTTATTTTGTCTGCTTCAGTTATCCCCGGGAATGAACGTGCGGTAGAAAAAATGAAAGATGGGTTAGCTCGCCAAGAAGTAAAACTCATTAGTTATCGTACCCCAGGAGAAGAAATCGTTCATGCTACTGGACATGGTAACAAAGAGGACGTGAAGTGGTTACACAAAAAAGTTAATGAGAAGTTTTTTATTCCTATTCACGGAAACCATTTCCGACTACAGCTACATAAAGATCTAGTAATGGAACTTGGTATGCCAGAGGAAAATATTATCGTTCCAGATAATGGAAGTATTATTGAAATTACTGAGGGTGGAACCAAGATGGTCCTTCGAAAAGAAAAAGCTCCAGCTAGCCCTATGGTGGTGGATGGATTCTCTATTGGGGATGAACAAAGCGTTGTGCTTCGTGACCGACAAGCTCTCGCTGATGCAGGTATGTTCGTAATCATCGCTACTGTTGATCAGAAAACTGGAATCCTGCGAAAGAGCCCTGATATTATTTCTCGTGGCTTTGTTTATCTCAAAGAGAGCCAAGAACTCCTGCGTCATACTCGTATCTTGATCAAAAAAACTGTAGAGCAATCATATAAAAACGGTGACCAAATGAATCTAGATAACGTTAAAAATATGGTTGCCGATACTGTAGCAAAATACCTTTACCAAAAAACAGCCAAGAGTCCTGTTGTAATTCCTGTTATACTTAGTTTCTAAGTATGTTAAGCAAGAAACACATAAGATTTATTTTCCTAGCATCATTTTTCTTTTCTTTACACATGGCACTGCTGGCTTATGTGAACTCTAGTATGCTCGGAACAATAGCTTCACCAAATCTCATTGGGGCTACATATATTATCGCTTCTGTCCTATCAGTTATCTTTGTCACTATTGCCACACAGGTTATCCGAATTATTGGAAATGTTAAATATGTAATATTTACTCTTGGTGCTAGCGCTGTTCTTTTGTATTTTATTAGTACCAATTCTGGATCATCACTTGTTCCTCTATTTATTCTCTACTTTTCTCTCAATTCAGTTATTCTCTACGGCCTTGATTTGTTTCTCGAGCATTATTCATCTGAAAATAAAACTGGGAATATTCGAGGTCTTTATTTAACTTTAGGTAATATTGGTTGGGTTATTGCCCCTATTGTCTCTGGTACTCTGCAAACAAAGTTTGGTTTTTCTGCGATTTATCTCGTGGCATCAATTTCAGTAGCTATTACCTTTTGTATTATATTCTTTAGTCAGCGTGGGTTTGTAGATAAGGTTTACCATAGAAGCCATTTTGTTGATGGTATGCGAACACTTCTTCGAAATAAAAACTTGCGCAAATTAGCTTTCCTTAGCTTTTTACTTCAATTTTTCTTTGCAATTATGGTTATCTACTCTCCTGTCTACCTAACATCGATCATTGGTTTCTCTTGGAAAACTCTTGGGGTACTACTCTCTATTATGCTTTTACCATTTGTTATTTTCCCCTATCCATCAGGTTATATAGCTGATAAATACTTGGGTGAGAAAGAGTTGATGTGTTTTGGTCTTATCATTATGGGGCTTGCGACTATTTATTTTGCCAGAGTTGGAAATGCTAGTTTTGTTATTTACGCTATCATTTTATTTATGAGTCGTATGGGAGCTAGTATTTTTGAAACTATGTGTGAAAGTTCATTTTTTAAACGAGTAAATGACGCTGATTCATCGGTCATTAGTGCTTATCGAAATATGATGCCAGTTGCCTATATTGCCGGACCTCTCATCGGTGGAGCTATCTTTACCCTAACTTCTTACCAGACACTCTTTTCTTTACTTGGAATAATAATGATTTTAGCTAGTCTCTACGCCTTACGCTTGAAAGATACTAATTAAATACTATCAAAATTGATTTTATTAAAAAAAGAAAAGTTTATTAGAAATGATTCTTAATCGACTTTCATATAACACTGGACATATGCTGCTGTGGCATTATAAATATGGCCAGCTCCACAAGATGATGGTGATACTGGTGGTTCTGTCGTCCAACGAACGTAGCTTCCTGCTGAAAAAAGAAAACCATCATAAGTTCCATTAAACGATGAAGCAATATTACTGTACAGATATCCCCCATACCCTCTTGAACTATCTGCTGGGTCTACTAATTTTTTACTTATATAGTTAGCTAGGTAAGCATCAGTTACAGGATCAGCCCCTACAGAAACCCAGACTCCATAACAAGTAGCACTAATACAAATCCAAGAGGAAGAAACTGGTACACTGCCTGTATTAGTTAAGCCTAAAGAAAATGCATTAAATAATTGCCTGGTATCAGAAATCCTTTGAGAATTTCTTGCTCTTAACTTAGATGAGTTAACTGATGCTAAAATAACTGCAGCTAAAATACCAATGACAGCAATAACTACAAGAAGTTCAATAAGAGTAAAACCTTTCTCTTTTTTGAGTAGTTTCCCAAAAAATTTCATAATGTTTAAATTATACTAAAGCAAACAAAAAAAAGCAAACAAAAAGCCCTAAGAACTTGGTTGCCAGACCTGGAATCTCACTACTCGCTTCGCTGCGTTTTGACAACCTCTCGGTTTTCAACGCTCGCTTCACTCACTGCTTTCCTCCACAGGGAAACTCCCGTTTCCCTGACACCCTTCCCGTTCTCGTCTAGGTCGCACCGTTCACCATGTTCACTGCTGCCAGACCTGGACTCGAACCAAGATAATATCCTTCAGAGGGATACGTCCTACCCGCCTAGACTCGACGTCTAGTCGAGGCTGGCCATTAGACGAAGAGTTAAACTTTTATACAAGGCTGGGAGACCTGGACTCGAACCAAGATAATATCCTTCAGAGGGATACGTCCTACCATTAGACGATCTCCCAGCCTTGTATAAAAATTAATTTAATTAAATATATACTTCTTCAAGAACTTTCTACCTGCAGAAGATTTAAAATATTTTTCTCTTTTTCTTGCATCTATTCTAGCGAGAAATTGCTCTTCATATACAACTTGCCAGACCCGCCTCGACTTGCAGAAGCTTGTCGACGCGAGGCGGATCTGGCAATCTGGCTTACTATAGCGAAAAATAGCTTATTACTCAAGACCTTCAACGTAGGCCTGATTCACAAGAAATATTATTAATAGTTATTTTGTTAATACTTACTATAACTGCATCTGTTGGACAACTAGGTAATGTTTCTCCGCCCTTAGCCATCACTTTATAAGTGCCTATTGGTAATCTTATTGAATACTTACCATCTACTCCAGAATTTGCTTTATAAATTTTTCCTAAGGAATCAGTAAAAGAAATACTAGTCTCATAAGCTTTAAAGGCACAATTCGGATCTGGTATTATCCCAATAGGGCCACCACAAGCTGGTTCTAAACCAACTACACCGTTAACAGTACCAAACTCCACCTTAGGAGGCATAATCTTAACAATTAGTGGACATTCGGCAAATTGACATTGCGGGCCGCTACGGATGACATAAGAGTTGTCGGGGCACTTTATGGTATCCAAAGGACAAACAACCTCTTGAGGCAGTGGGGCTACAGCCTGCTTCTTATCATAGTTAATAGCGATAAAAGCACCTAATAAAATAAGTAAAGCAATAATTGTTCGAATGGACATAGAGTAAGTGTATACCTACTCCAAGACAAATGCGAGAATACCAAATTCTTTAATCTTTTCTTCATAACCAGGAAAACTATGGTATTGAGCAATCATATTTTTTGCATTACCAATACCTGGGTGAATTGTGTTTGGAGAATACTTTTTAAAAAGAGCTGTTAATGTTTTGAAGTGAGAAACTTTCTTCCATTTTTCAAACTTTGTAAAACGTAAGTATAATACATGGCAAACTATTTTTTCCTGCCTCTTCGGCGGGTCGCCGAAGAGGCGACTTTTTTTTCTAAAGAGGCTTTTATAAATCCAGTAAAAAGCGGGTGTGGAGAAAGTGGTCTAGCTTGAAATTCTGGATGAAACTGACAACTAATAAAAAACGGATGCAACTTCTTTGGTAATTCCATAATTTCCATAAGAGTCCCGTCTGGAGAGACACCTGAAAAGACAACTCCAGCATCTTCTAGTCGCTCAATAAAAAGTGGATTGACTTCAAACCGATGTCTGTGGCGTTCTAATATTTTATTTGTTTTATACAGAGACTGCACGATAGAGCCTTTTTTCAGATAACACTCGTAAGACCCTAGTCTCATACTGCCACCGTATTCTTCTTTCTTCATCTTCTCCTTCTGTGCATCCATCATATCAATAACACACTCTTTGCTCCTAGGGTTTATTTCTCTAGAAGTTGCACCCTTCAGCCCTGCCAAATGCCTTGCTGTTTCTATAACTGCCAACTGCATACCGTAACAAAGTCCAAGGTATGGAATATTATTTTTACGTACATATTCTATGGCTTTGATCTTGCCTTCTATCCCCCGAGATCCAAATCCTCCCGGAACCAAAACTCCGTGATATTTTTTTAATTTAGAAACACTCTTAGGGTTTTTCTCAAATTCCAAAGCATTAACCCAGTCAATTAAGGGTTTTTTACCAAGAGCATAAGCTGAATATTTAACTGCTTCAATAACCGAAAGATACGAATCGGTGAGGGTAAAGTCCCCTGTATCAAAATATTTACCGACGATGGCAATACGAACTTCGTCTTTAGCATGGTGCACGGTGTGTACCATTTTTTTCCAAGCCAAAGTTGTTTTAGGTTTTTTGGATGGGAACTTTAGGTTAAGCAATTTTGCAATTAGTTTTGACAATCCCTCTTTCTCAAAATTAATAGGAATATCATAAATACTCTTTACGTCAGGCGCAGAGATCACTTGCCCTTTTGGAACATTACAGAAAAATGACAATTTTTCTTTGCGTTTCTCGTCGAGTTGTTCCTTGGAACGAGCCATAATAATATCTGGTTGGATACCAGAAGCATTTAACGTGCGCACCGAGTGTTGAGTTGGTTTTGTTTTCATTTCACCAATACTAGATGGTGTCGGCAAATATGAAACCATAACAAACATCACCCTCTCTGGATCACGGAGTTTAAGTATACGAGCAGCTTCCAGGAATAAAATATTTTCATATTCTCCTACTGTGCCACCGACCTCTATAACTGTAACCTCTGCGTTGGCTTTCTTCTGGGCTCTTTCAATACGTCCAACAATCTCAAGAGGAATATGGGGGACTACTTGAACACAAGCTCCTTTATATTTAAGCGCTCGTTCATTTTCTATAACACTCAGATAAACGCGCCCAGTAGTCATATAGTTGATACGAGTTAGGTCTATATTTAAAAAACGCTCATAGTTACCCATATCCTGATCACACTCATCTCCGTCTTTGGTCACAAAGACTTCACCATGTTCAGTAGGATTCATTGTTCCAGCATCAATGTTGACATATGGGTCTATCTTTATAGCTGTGACGGTCGTTCCTTGGTCCTGAAGAATCTTGGCAATAGAGGAGGCTGTTATTCCTTTTCCGACTCCGGAAATGACACCACCAACAACGAAGATGTACTTAGGAATAATTTTTTTCATAATCAGACGTTTAAATATTTCCGAGCTGCAAAATAACTAGAGACGGCACCAAGGAATATTCCGACCAAAAGCACTAGTACTGAAGTAGAGAAAAGATGTGAGACATAATATTGGTAAAGGTTCATATTCATAAGTGTTCCAACTTGTCGGGTCACAAAATAAGTTACCGGTAAAAATAGCAACATAGTGATAATCCAAGCAAAAAGCCCATACAACATACCCTCGACAATAAACGGACCCCTAACATAAGAACTACTTGCACCAACTAGCCTCATGACCCCGATTTCTTCTCGAGACATATAAATAGTTAGACGAACTGTCGTATACATAATGATGATAGAAATAAGCGACAAAATAAGAGTTATTGCTAATCCACCCTTTTTAACTCCGTCAATCAAAAAGTTCAACCTCTCTATAACTACCTTGTTTTGAGCAAAGTTTATACGTTCAATGATTTGACTATTGTCTCTAGCAATCTGACTATCACCCTCTAAAAGAGTAGCGATAGATTCATACTGTGCCGAATCTTTGGCCTTGATACGAATAGACCCACCAAATGGATTGTCACCGAGCTCGTCGAGTGCTTGAAGAGTTAAATAGTCATCAGCATGACGATCACGAAAAGCCAAAACTTCTTCATCGGCAGATACATATTCGATATCTTGAACTTCTGGAATCTTCGTAAGGGTATCTTTGAGAGCCAAGATACGTTCTTCAGGGGCATCAACAGTAAAATAAACCGCGATGTCTACCTTGTCTTGGAGTGAGACAATCATCGATGAGATAGATGCATTGAAAAGAATAAGCGCGGTAATAAGTGATAGTGTAATAGTAGTCACTAGTACTGACGCAGAAGAAACTAGACCATTTCTTTTAAAATTAATCCATCCTGATTTTAAAACTCTTTTTAGGGTAATCCAAAACATATTTATATTATAACAGAATTATATTTTGACTTTCGGCTTCTTATCGTCTCCAACAATTCTACCCCGCTCCATAGTCACTACCCGAGATGGGATAGCGTCCATAACTTGTCTATCGTGAGTTGTTAAAATAACAGTAGTTCCAAGATCATTAATCTTTTTTAAAATATGGATAACTTCCGCAGTGTTAGCACTATCGAGGTTACCAGTAGGCTCATCGGCAATCAGTATCTCAGGTTGATTGATAATGGCACGAGCAATAGCTAGGCGCTGTTTTTCTCCACCTGAGAGTTGCCCTGGGAAGTGGTACATTCGCTCTTGAAGATCAACCAACTGGAGCACGTGTGGGACATCACTAATGATTTCTTCATCGCTCTTACCGGCCGCTTCCATAGCAAAAGCAATGTTTTCATAAGCTGTTTTATTTGGCAGTAAGCGAAATTCTTGAAACACAGTTCCAATGCGGCGACGTAGCGCAGTGAGCTCAGCTCTAGAATAAGTTTGCAAATCAACATTATCAAAAAGCACTGTACCTTCAGTTGGCTCTTCCTCAGCTGAAATAAACTTTGTCAGGGTAGTCTTACCGGCCCCCGATGGACCAACAAGTGTGACAAATTCACCTTTTTCTATTTCCAGATTGGAGTGTTCGATACCAACGGCACCATTGGGAAAGACTTTTGAGACATTTACAAATCGAATCATTACGGGAATCATTATACCATGCTCTCTGGTATGAGGAACGGTTCGATGTTTCCTCTTTCGAGGACACTATCTACATCCCCAACCTCCACCCCGCTCCTGTGATCTTTGACCATCTTATAAGGATGCAAAACATAAGATCGGATTTGATTGCCCCAAGTGATTTCCATTGTTTTTGAAATATACATTCCTTTCTCTTTTGCAATGCGTTCTTCTTCAAGTCGAGTAAAAAGTTTAGCCTTGAGCATAGATAGAGCCAATTCACGATTTTGTTCTTGAGAACGTTCGCTAGTAACATGAATTGATAAACCTGTAGGAACATGAACCATACGTACAGCTGTTTCTCTTTTGTTTACATTTTGTCCACCTGGACCACCACTTTTGGCAAAAGAAACTTCTATATCATTTTCAGGGATATCAATAGTTGTATCTGATTTTTTAAATTCAGGAATAACTTCTACCATAGCAAAAGATGTATGACGCTTGGCATTGGCATTAAATGGCGAGATGCGCACGAGGCGATGAACACCTGATTCATTTTTGAGAGTTCCATAAACATTTTTTCCCTCAATGATAAATGTTACATTTCGATAACCGCCATTATCGTTTTTATTTTCATGTAAAAAAGAAACCCCCCAACCTCTATTTTCTATAAATTTCATATACATATGTAAAAGCATCGCCGCAAAGTCTTCAGCATCATCTCCTCCAGCTCCAGCAAACAATGTCATGACAGCATTGCCTTTATCGTATTTACCTACCCCCTCTAGTTGGTCTTTGAGGTCTTGGAGCTCTCGAATGGTCGCCTGAGCCTTAACCTTGTCAGACCAAAAATCCGCCTGCGCCATAGCGGTCTCAATATCTGTGATTTGCTTTTGAATACTCTCCTTTTCCATATTGACAAAATATACCAAAAAATGTAAATTTTTCAAAAGTATATAAAATGGATAAACATTTAAAGAAATTTTTTAAAGTAAAAGATGAAGACGAAAGTAAGTGGGATACACTGATAGAAAAAATTAATAAGGCGGAGAAAATTGAGGATAAAAAAGAAGGCGTACAGGAGTTTATAAATATAATGAAAAAAATGAAGCCTTTTGGGAAAATGCGAAGGTTCGCTATCAAATCACTTAGAAAATACACGGAAAAGAAGTAAGGTTCATATGCTCTATGAACCTTTTATTTTTTAGACTTCTTCCTTGAGCTCGGAGGTACTTATATTGTTTGCGCATTGAGGACTCTGCGCAGGCATCCGCAAAAAGAAAACATTATAAGTACCTCCGAGCGATTACTTCTTCTCGTAATAACAAACAATACTCCGCCTCTTATTCGGCTTACCTCTTATGTTGTGTTGATGGGAAAGCTCTTTGTGTTGAAGGATAAACTGCTCACCAAATGCATCGTGTAGCGCTTCGTCAGTCCAGACATATTCATACACCTTCATCTTAGAGTGAATATATGAGTTGGCTTCTCCGCCATTTTGATTCTTAATTAATTCTTGCGCATGTTTGTCGCCCTTTCCATAAAAAGATTTGAAGAAAAGTAGACCTTGAGGCTTTAACACCCTGTGAAGCTCTTTGATATATCTTTCTCGTTCTATTTCTTTCAAGAAATGGCTGGCCATCATATCAAGCACTAAGTCTACTGATTGATCAGGAAGCGGGATGGTTGCACCGATAGAGTGAACTATAAAGGTAAGCTTGCTTCCCCACTTTTGTTTTTCGGCTCGAGCTTTTGCTTGATTGATAGCTTCTTCGGAAATATCATAACCGAAACCTCGCACGCGAAATTCGTCATTCATCCAGAGTAAATTGCGACCGTTGCCACAACCAGCATCAAGCACGGTGATGTCACTGCGGAGAACATCATCTCCATACTCTTTCTTGGCCCAGCGAGTAAACTTTTGTAAGTCAGCCGAAGACTCATCCGAAAGCTGAAAAAACGCCGGTTCTTTATATTCCTTATTCCAAAATTCTTTTAGTCGTTTTTCATTCATGAATTGACATTCTAACAGAAAAGTTGTAATGTAGCAAAAAACAAATAATATGAAAAAGGTATACTACACACTACTTCATAAGCAATTCGGTACTTATCTACACAACCCTAATTCAGTTCTTAATATTAAAGGAGTTATACCCCAATATGTAGCCCCTTTTTCTGGCCTACATGATTCGGAGCATATAAAAAATAAAAAAAATATTTTGAAATTAAAAAAATGGATCGAACAACATGAACCTGTCGATGTTATAAAAGTAACACTGACTACAGAAAAGATTTAACTTTCACCAAAAAGCCGGAATAATTTATTCCGGCTTTTTTTATTTATTGATTCTTCGGACGTCGAGCTTTTGTTCGCTCTGTATCATTTAAATATTGCTTTCGGAGACGCACTGAGAGTGGTGTAACTTCGAGGAATTCATCATCCACCATCACTTCAAGTCCGCGTTCGATAGTCATAGTCCACGCCGGTATGACAGTAACTGCTTCATCAGTACCAGAGGCACGCATGTTGGTAAGCTGTTTACCTTTGGTTGGGTTTACTTTCATTTCTTCTCCCTTTGAGGTGTTCCCAATAACCATACCTTCATATACCTCAGTCTGTGGGCTTATGTAGAGCACACCACGATCCTGGAGTCCCCAGAGGGCAAATGCGAGAGCTTTACCGCTTTCCATAGAGATCATAGAACCAACGTTTCTTCGAGTGATTTCTCCAGCATAAGGACGGAATCCTAGAACACGAGAACTCATTATTCCTTCTCCTTTTGTATCAACCAAAAACTGGTTTCGATAACCAAGAAGTCCACGAGTAGGACCTGTGAAAACCATACGCACAGTATTATTTTTTAAATTCATATCACCCATGATAAATCCGCGCATACCGAGCTTTTCGATAATAACGCCTTGAAACTCTGCTGGAGCATCAATCGTGACTTCTTCAAAAGGTTCACTCTTTACACCATCAATTTCTTTGATAATAACTTGTGGCTGAGAAACTTGGATTTCATATCCTTCTCGTCGCATTGTTTCAAGAAGAACCGCGATGTGCATTTCTCCTCGGCCAAAGACTGTGAAGCCTTCAGCGATACGATTTGGATTTGGAGAGAAGTCTACTTTTAGTCCCACGTTGACTTCAAGCTCTTTTTCAAGTCGCTCTCGGATTTGTCGTGAAGTCACGAACTTTCCTTCCTTACCAGCAAACGGTGAGTTGTTAACCAAAAAGTCTAGAACGATAGTTGGCTCATCAATAGTAATAGCCGGAAGAAGCTCTGCATCTTTGACCACGGTAATAGTCTCTCCGATGAAAATATCTGGAATACCAGCAATCATAACAATATCTCCAGCCACTGCTTCCTGCACTTCATCACGCTTCATACCATGGAAAGTAAAAAGCTTAATGATCTTTGCTTGTCGATCAGCACGGTCTGTAGTCTTAACGAAAACAGTATCTCCTACTTTTGCTACTCCTTCATAAACTCGCCCAACAGCAAGTCGTCCGAGGAAGTTATCATACGCCAAGTTAAATGCCTGCATACGAAAAGGTTTAGTAATATCGTTTTGTGCAACTGGAACTTTTTCAAGGATAGTTTCAAATAGTGGAGCCAAATCTTTCTTTTCATCAGTTTCATTTTTCATTGCTACACCATCGCGACCGATAGCATATACAGTAGTAAAGTTAAGTTGTTCGTCGGTTGCCCCAAGCTCTAGGAAAAGTTCAAAAACACCGTCATGAGTATGGGCGCAGTTTGCTCCTGGCTTATCGATTTTATTTATAACCACAATTGGTTTGAGTCCTAACTCTAAAGACTTTTTTAAAACGAAACGAGTTTGTGGCATTGGTCCTTCTTGGGCATCAACAATCAAAAGCACTGAGTCGATAGAGCGAAGTACACGCTCAACTTCAGATCCAAAGTCCGCGTGACCTGGTGTATCAACAATGTTGATTTTAGTATCCTTATATATAACCGCTGTGTTTTTAGCGTAAATAGTGATACCGCGTTCTAGCTCAATAACATTTGAGTCCATAGAGGCACCATCAAGAATCTCACCGCAAAAAGCGAGCATTTTGTCAGTAAGGGTTGTCTTACCATGGTCCACATGGGCAATAATTGCGATATTTCTTATTTCCATATTTTTATAAATAAATGCCCGCTTGTACGGGCGCTAGGATATTCACTATATCAGAAAATATTAAAAAAGCTAGGATTTGTTTATTCGCGCTTTCCTAATTAATTTTGTAAACAAGAAAGCAAAAGTAATACCTGTTACAACCATAGCACCATAATAAATCATGACGTCTCGAAAATTATCAAAGTCTAAGTGCCTAAAGACAAAGTATATTAAAGTATAAGGAATAAGTGTTAAAACCAATGTATAACTAAAATATTTTTTGAAAGATATTTTAGTTAATCCTAAAGCGTAACTAAGAAAATCAAAAAAATAATAACCAAGCGTTCTACCAATAATAAGGAGTGGCCTTTCGTGACTCATGGTTGCCTCATCAATTTTAGCCATATTTTCTTGTCCAACTAGTTTAACTACCAAACTACGACCCCACCTTCGTGCAATATAAAAACATATGGGAGCACTTATCATACTAGAGAGATAAAAAAGTGCTAGCATTGATTCATACCCATAGAGTCTTACACCGAGAAAGAAGAAGGCTGATCCCGAAAGAGGAGCGAATACTTGGGTACAAACTAATACCAACCCAATAAATACAGGACCTGCCCAGCCAAGGCGGAGAGCTATGTTTTCTAATATTTGTTTATCAATAGAATAGAGAAAATAAATAAAAGTGATAAGAATTAATACCCAAAATATACTTTTTGTAATTTTCTTATAATTGTATTTACTCATTTTTGAGCCGTTTGTGGGAATCGGACCCACGGTCTCTGTCTTACCAAGACAGTGCTTTACCACTAAGCTAAAACGGCTTTGCTATTAAATAGTATCCATAAAGATACCATAAAATAACATTTTTTCAATGTAATAGAATGCTCGAACGCAGGTAGAGTTTTTGAAAGACATTGCACAAGCTGACTGAGCTGAGCATAGCAAAAATTCATCAGAATTTTACGCGTGTCTTTCAAAAACTGATACCAAGAAAGAGTTTCTATTACTAACTTTATATAAATGTTAAAGCGATACCAGTTTTTGAAGCTCTCCCTGTTCGGCCGATACGATGAATATATGTATCGTAAGTTGAAGGAGTTTCGTAGTTGATGACATGGGTGATGTCTGGAATATCAATACCACGAGCGGCTACATCGGTCGCTACCACGATTTGAATCAATCCTTTAGATAGAGATTCAACAGCGCGGTTACGTTCACGACTTCTCATGTCCCCATGAAGCGGTGAGACAGCAAAACCACGGGCTCTTAGGTCACGCGCCAGTTCATCAACATTACGCTTGGTTTCTCGGAAGATCAAAACTTTCTTGGCCTCAGGACGAATCAGTATTTCATGAAGTGCGTCGAGTTTTTGCCCTCTCGGAGCCCGAACTACATCTTGATCAACAGAACTAGAAGTATCGCGGGTCTTCACAGAAATAGTTATCGGATCGTTTAAAAAGTCAGTACAAAGTCTTTTGATTTCTGGAGCGAAAGTCGCAGAGAAAAACATTCCTTGTCGGTGAGTTGGGAGCAATTTCAAAATCATTTTCATGTCATCAATAAATCCCATATCGAGCATACGATCAGCTTCATCGAGAACGATAGTAGATACGCGATCCATCGGGATTTTACCTCGAGCAATCAAGTCTTTAACACGTCCCGGGGTTCCAACGATCATGTGTGCCCCATGCTCTAGGTCACGCATTTGTTTGCCGATAGGCATACCCCCAACAACTGCCACAGAGAAAAGTCGCATCCCTTGGGTAAAGACCCGAAATTCTTCTTGAACTTGAATAGCAAGTTCACGTGTTGGAGCTAGAATCATGGCTTTATGATTTCTATCTGTAACCATTTTATTAATGATCGGAATAAGAAAGGCCGCTGTCTTACCAGTACCAGTACTAGCAATACCAATAATATCTCCACCTTTGAGGGCAACAGGGATTGCTTGATCTTGGATCGGAGAAGGATGCATGATCCCCTTTTTGATAAGGTTCATAGAAAGTGTTTCAGCAATATCAAAGTCAGTAAAAGCGTGAGTCGCTACATACTTCACTTCTTCTGCAACGGTTGCTTTGTTGATGAACATTGATTCATCAATACGGTCTTTTTTAAAGCCTCCACCTCCACGACCTCCACTACGAGCTGGACGACCACTAAAACGACCCCCTGAAGAAGTTGGTCTTCCACCATAACCTCCACCACCTGTCCGCGCAGGACGCGGTGAAGAATAAGAACGTGCTTCAGAACCAGGACCTGTTCTAGGTCTTGTACCGTATGAAGAAGAACTTGAATAAGTACTGTTGCCTACTAAACGTGCAGTTCGTGGTGCACTACTATATCCTCCTGTTCTTGGAGCACTTGAGTACCCAGAACTTGGTCTAGATGAGCCACCTTTAAAACTTGGTTTTGAAAATGAAAAAGCTTTCTTTGGGGCAGAAGAAAAACCTCCGCTTGAAGAGAAAGTAGCTCGACGTGACGAAAGGGGGCTTCTTGTAGAAGACCCAGAACTAGTCCGTGGCGAATAAGAACGGCGCGGGGCTGACCCGCTATTTGATTTATTATTTGAATTCATTGTTTGTCGTACCGTGTCATGCAGACACAATTGGTCGACAACACAAGTAGTTATTAGTTATTACCCACCTATAGTAATACGTAAGCTCAAAAAAGTCAAGTATTTGGTACCTAAGATCTAAGACTGAGGAGGATTTTGTTTTTTTGACTGATATAAATAGAACAAAGCTAGTGGTGCTGCCCAATTAGCGAATCTTTCTACAAAATCCCAGACTGGATCAGGACCAAAAGGCCATCTTACGAGAGCTGTCCATAAACCCCAAAATGCCATCCAAAGAAGAAATACTCTTACAGGTTTAAACAATACCACAAGTGCCAAAATTACATCCATAAGACCGACAATAAAAAGAATGCTAGTTATACTAGAAGGATCAGTGATACCAAAACTTGTAAAATACTTAAACCAACCCTCTTTACCTTGTAAAGCAAAAATACCATGCCCTAAAAATTCTCCAGCTACTCCAATTCTTAACGCCCATTCTAACTTTTTCTCATTTGTCATATATTTATTATTTATATAATAATACTTTAAGTATATACCTCTTAAGGTGAAATGTTTCTACCAGGAGTGCATAACTTAAATGGATTTGCGCGATCGACGGGACTTTCCCTCGACTCTCGGTTCGTCAGTCACTCACCTCGGTCTGGGCACCACCTCACGGTTTCACCTGATGGCTCAACATCGCTCCGGTGTTCGAGCCCCTAACTCTCATTCATATAAAAAAGCCCAAAGTAATGTTGGGCTATTTTATATGATGCGCGAACGGCGGGACTTGAACCCGTAACCTCCCGCGTGACAGGCGGGTGCTCTAACCAGTTGAGCTACGTCCGCAACTTTTGTTGCGTCTACACAATAGCACCTGCTTGTGTATTGTGTCGAGGGAGAGGCTCGAACTCTCGACCTTAGCTTTATGAGTGCTACGCTCTAACCACCTGAGCTACCCCGACAATGAAGAAAATATAGCACATTATAGGGTTTTTTCAAGATAAACCATCTTAAAAATTACTGTTGCGGGGCCACGAATCGAACGTGGGCCTCAAGGTTATGAGCCTTGCGAGATACCTCTTCTCTACCCCGCGGTATATATTTGAATGTAATACCGTTCCTTATCTATAATACTGCGGACTGGCTCATAACCTTAAAGGTTACTCGCTCTACTGTATCCTCTCGGAGATACCTCTTCTCTACCCCGCGGTATATTAAGAGTGAACGCTGATGATTGTACGACAGAAAATAATACTTCGCAAGCACTAAGTATTAATCTATTACTTCTAAATCGCGAAAAACTATTTCGTAATAAGACAAAACACGTCGAGACTCTGGCATTGTTAGAATAAAATCAGATCCGTCGTGAGCGATACGGTTGCGTACTTTGTGAGCTTCCCAAGCTATATTGATCGATGGCAGTTTATCTGGAGTAATTTGTTTGAACTTGTCCCCTAGTGTGTCTCCATAAAAACCTTTCTGGTCTAATATACGATCAAGATAAATATCGGCTTCGATAATAGCTAGTCGCCAATCGCTTGGGCTATCAGAGAGTAATTTGCTTCTGATACCATTCCATGTTTCATTCACCCGCATAGCACCATGATCTATAAAGTGTTCCCCTGTTGCACCCGATAAATCAATTTCGGCACCAAGAGATTCTACTTTTTTAGATTTTTTAGGTTTGTCTTCTTGCTTCAGCTCATAAAGACGTACCAAACAATACAAAATGATAGCGATTAAAATTATTACCAAAAGAGTAGCTAAAGTCTTTAGCCCTGAAAAAAAATTACTCCCTGCATTAGGGTCGGTAATATTACCACCAAAGAAAAAGTTAAACACCCGTGCTACTGCTCTATATATCAAAAAGAAAAAGTATTCAACATTTAGAAAAACTGGATTGGGCAACTGAGTTTCCATATCTCTATTGTACCCTAAACTAGTCTGTTCTTACATCCTCAACAACTTTGCCAAGAGCAAAAAGCTTTTCTTCTCCAAAGCGTGGACCAATAAATTGAACCCCTAGAGGTAGCCCCGCTTCTGTTTTTCCAGAAGGAATAGAAATAGAGGGGTGCTGAGCAATATTGGCTGGTACAGTGAATAGGTCTGCTAAATACATCGCTACTGGATCATTTGCCTTCTCTCCTATTTTAAAAGCAGGGGTTGGAGTAGTCGGTGTAAAAATAGCATCATAGTCTTTAAGTACATCAGCAACTTCTTTGCGAATGATTTCTCTCAAAGCGACAGCTTTATTGTAATAAGCATCATAGTAACCATGAGAGAGCACATATGTACCCAACAGAATGCGACGACGAACTTCTTTACCGAAGAGTGCTCCGCGGGTCTCGCCATATAGATCTTGTTGTTTCTGGCTTGATCCAACTCTCTCTCCATAACGAATTCCATCAAGTCGAGCTAAGTTTGACGAGACTTCTGCTGGCATCAAGATATAGTACACAGCCAATGAGTCACCGTAATGTGGTAAATCAACTTCTGTAAATGAAAACCCCTGCTCTTCCATTTCTTTTTTTATTTTTTCAAAATTCTCTTTCACTTCGTGATCAATTCCTCCTTGATCAAAAATACCTTTTGGAATAGCAATTTTTTTCTTAAGCTTTGTGTCACAAATTCTATCTTCCTTTTTTATACAAGTAGCATCCAATGGTTCGTACGCAGAAATAATATTGTAGATTGTTTGTGCATCAGCAACAGTCTTTGCCATAGGGCCAATTACGTCAAGTGAGCTCCCCATAGAAATCAAACCATGACGAGAGACGGTACCATAAGTAGGAAGCATCCCCACAACCCCACAAAAAGATGACGGTTGCCGTATTGACCCACCAGTATCAGAGCCGAGCGCTAGAACTGTTAAGTCTGCCGCCACAGCAGCTGTTGAGCCACCTGAAGATCCCCCCGGGACTCTATTGTTATCGTATGGATTTAGTGTTGGACCATAGGCTGAATTCTCAGTACTTGAACCCATGGCGCCATCATCCATATTGGTACGACCAATAATAATTGCCCCAGCTTCCTTGAGAGCTTTGATAACTGTCGAATCATATGCTGCAATATGATGGTCGAGCATATGTGAACATGCTCCAGCGATGTGACCTGCCATCATAACGTTGTCCTTGATAGCCACAGGAATACCTGTGAGGGCCGTAGCTTTGCCACTAGCCAATACTTTCTCCGCGTTCGCTATCTGCTCATCAATATCATCGAAAACTTCCCTAAAAGCATTGAGCTTTTCACCTTTCGCTTTTTCTACATAAGAAGAAACCAAGTCCTTTATAGTGATTTCTCCAGAAATTATTTTTTTGTGTAATTCATCTAACATAATTATTCAATAACCTTAGGTACTTGTACAAAACCATCTTTGTGAAGTGGTGCAGCCTCAACAAGGTCATAGACACTAGCTAGTGGCATCACAATATCCTCACGAGCTACATTCCTCTGGGCAAATACCTTATCATCAGAGGCGGAAAGCTTAACCTTTTGGATAACATCAATGAACTTAACAATATTATTGATATCTTTCGCCAACTGTTCTTTTTCCTCTTCTGGCACTGTCAGCCGAGCCAAAAGCGCCAAATGGTCGAGTGTTTTTGAGTCAATCATTGTCTAAATATAACAGATTTTAGAGTGTTTTCAAAAACTATTTGACATTATATAAAGATGTGCTACTATATAAAAAACTAAAGTAATGAAACTTAAAAAACTATCATGGATTTTATTTAACAAAACCAATGAGTTCCATTTAATAGGTGCTTTCTTAATTTCATCAATAATTACATGTGTTGGATTTTTAGGGTTATCTTATTTACTTCACATATGTAACTACCCTGGTTTTGAGAAGTGGCTTTGGTAAAAACGATACAAAAAATTTGAGATAATCTCAAATTTTTTTATTTCACCATTTTTAGAAACTTTGCTTCATTTAAGATTTTCACTTTGAGTTTCTCTGCTTCATCTTTTTTTGATCCAGGATTATCCCCTGCCAATACATAGTCAGTTTTAGCCGAAACACTACTTGAAACTTTTCCTCCATTGTTTTGAATAATTTTCTTAGCTTCTTCGCGAGAAATGGAAAGCGTACCAGTCAGGACAAAACTTTTGCCTTCAAATGCTCCACCTTTCTTAATTTTAAGTGAAACTGGTTTTACACCAGCATCAAGAAGTTTTTTTATAAAATGATTACCATATTTACTTTTGGTGTATGTCGCGATACTTTCTACAACTGCTGGGCCAATATTTTCAATACTATCGAGGTCTTCTGCTGTCGCAGACCAAAACGCATCAAAAGTTTTGAAGTGTAGCGCCAAGTCTCGAGCAGTTTGTTCTCCAACATGAATAATACCGAGAGCGTTAATAAATCTATCAAGTGGTGGATTTTTCTTAGACTGTATTTCTCGGATAATATTTTCAGCACTCTTGGCCCCAAAACGCTCAAGCCCTGCCAAATCTGATTCTTCAAGATTAAACAAATCTGCTGCATCTGTTATTAATCCTTCCTCCTGCAGTCGCTCAACTATCTTTGGTCCAACTTCATATATTTCCATTGTCTTCACAAAATGAATAAGGTTCTTTGTTTGTTTGGCGGGACAGTCTGGATTACCACAATAGTACCCAACACTCGCGTCTCCTGTTACCCCTTTTCTCTGGACTACTTTCTCGCCACACTCTGGACAAATACTAAGCATTTCAAACACACTAGTTTTCTTAGGACGAAGATTTTTTATTACCTCTACAACCTCAGGAATAACATCCCCCGCTTTCTGAATAATAACAGTATCCCCCACCCTTATATCCAGACGGCGAATTTGATCAATGTTATGAAGTGTTGCCTTAGAAACTATTGAACCAGCAACTTTAGTCGGGATAAAGTGCGCCAATGGCGTGAGTATCCCTGTCCGTCCAACTTGGATAGATATATCTGTGACAATAGTCGTCGCTTGTTCGGCTGGATACTTATAGGCGATAACATAGCGTGGGGCTTTGCCAACAATACCTAAAGTGTTATGTAGCGATAATTGGTTGACTTGTATAACCACACCATCAGTACCGTATGCGTAAGCTTCCCGAACCTTCTGAATGCTCTCGATCGCCCTCTCAGCTTCCTTTAATGTTTGGACTGTTTCTTCATAAGGAGCAGTTGGAAAACCTATCTCTCGAAGGTATTTGTGAATATCTGCATGTGTTTTAAGATCCCTACCTTGCGCTATATCCCAAGCAAAGAAATCAAGAGAACGTTCTCTGGTTATCTTGGGATCAAGTTGTCGCACCGAACCAGCAGCAGCATTACGGGTATTAGCCAAAAGTTGCTTCCCTTTCTTTTCATACAGTTTATTTAAACGAGAAAGCGTAGCTTTGGCCATAACTATCTCTCCCCGCACTTCAATAGTTCTTGGAAAGTTTTCTCCTAGCAACTTAAGTGGAACAGCAGAAATAGTTCTAACATTTTGAGTAATATCTTCACCTATTTGACCATCACCCCTTGTAACCGCTTTGGTTAAAATCCCGTTCTCATAAATAAGTGAGCAAGCGAGTCCGTCGAGTTTAAGTTCACAGAAATATTCAAAGTCTGCACTTGGTGCCAATTTTTGTATTCTTTTTTCCCAATCCTCAAGTTCTTGATACGAAAAAGCATCGCCCAGTGAAAGCATACGAATACTGTGTGGAACTTTAACGAACACATCCAAGGGTTTACCCCCGACTCGATAAATAATAAAATTTGGATTAGCGAGTATCGGGAAGTCTCTTTCTATCTGCTTAAACTCCCTAACCAAAGAATCATAAACCTCGTCAGAAACTGTTGGGGTATCAGCTTCATAGTAAGAAAGAGCATGAGACTCAATCTCTGTAGCGAGTTTCTTTAGACGTATTTGAGCCTCTTTTTCGTTCATAACAACTAGTATAGTACTTCCAACGCTCTTTCAACTTGTCTAGGGTTGGTACTGCAAATATTATAGCCTCTGCCTTGAATGATGTTTACCCCGGGACTTGTTAGTTTATCGAAGACTAGTGAAGAGCAAGGAAGATTGGTATCCGCAATATCTTTTTGTTTATATACCAAATAGTCTGTAAGAGATATCGTCAGGTCAAGTTCAAATATATCATTGCCACATTCTATTGGCGTTGTCGCAGTGTTGATGTCGGTCCCTAGAGGAAATAATTCAAGAACAGTATCATATTTTAATCCACACTCAACAGCTGCATCGGCTTCATAGAAACTGATTTGAGAATCTTTTGCCAAACTTGAGAGAACTGTTTGTTTAAATGAAAGATTAGAGATACTAATAGCAATAGAGAGTATCAAAGTGACAACCAAAACAGTAAAAAGCATGGCGAACCCTTGTTTTTTTGGTTTTAATAAAAAATGTTTCATAATTATTTTCTCCAGTTAGTTATCAGAGTCTGTTGAGATATGGATCTTTGAATTGTGCCATTTAACCAAGAAATAGTAGAGGTAACAACTAGTTGATCTGTGCTTGAGCCTGAAGGGGCTATCTTAATACTACGTACAAATGATGTTTGAAAAGGAGGAGTTCCCAAAATAGGAGGGAATGGGTATGGGTTACCTTCATAACCATAAAAAGCGTTGTTTGGATAGTAATAAATAAATGGACAAACACCGCTCTGACATTCTTTAATCTTTGCTCCCGTAGTATAAGGGTCAACATAGCAACCGTTAGTTCCTAGACAGCCAGAAGAAGGGTTTCCAGTTGGATTACCGTCAGTACCAACCGCCAAGACATTTATCTGCCATTCATCCCACAATATATCTTGTTCAAAAGAAGTATCACGTGAGTTTCGAATATATTCAATAGATTCTTGTAGAAGATTGTTGGCTACTATCTGGTTACGAGAATATCTTACTGAGTAAAACCCTCCAGCTGCCAATGAAAGTAGTGCCCCGATAGATAATGTCAAAATAAAAATAGCTACTAAAGTTTCTATTAGAGTAAACCCTGCCCCTGGTGGGGTAAATCCTGATTGTTGTGTTTTGATAATTTTATACATAATGTTATTCAATAGCTCTTTGTGATAAATAAGTCTGTATTGCAAATGGTTGTGTCTCTTCCCCTGCCACAGCAATACCTTGGATAAATATCATTACACTTGGCTGTATCGCATCAGATGTTCCAGAGCCGTTAACATAAAAAGACAATTTTTCTACATTTATTTCTGGGGCAGTGATAGCAATCCAGTTGGTCCAACTACTACCTAACTCCTGTGTCCTTTTTTGTATTGTACCTGTCAATGTTGTAGCATCAGTATAAAGTTTATATTCGACCTTCTGGTCAACCCCCAAAGTTGAATCTATATAGAGTATGTTACTTGGAGACTCGGCCTCAAATGGACAATTTGGGTTACCTCCATTAGATGGTAAATTTGTCTCTCCACCACAAGCAACTGTGTTACCGGTACGGATAGTTCTAGACATAGATTCAATTCCGAAGTTTAAGTTATCAATAACAATACGCATAGCTTGAACCTTTCTTGAAGAATTATTTACTGTATACAAAGAACCAACTACAGCTAAAACAACAATAGTGAAAAGTGTTAAGGAGACCATTAGTTCCACTAAAGTAAATCCTGCCTGAGGAAAACTGCTATTAAACTGTTTCTGTATATTTTTCATGACTATTTAACTCCTATCTGTCCAGTATTCCAGACTGATACTTTTCTACGAAGTCCCTTAGCTGACTGTAAAACAATATCAACATAAGAAGCAATCTGGCAATCTTCAGCAGAGCTTGATCTATAACAAATAATAGCATCGGGGATAGGCCTACGGAACGTAATATCAACTGAACCGGTAGAAACACAACCAGAAGTAGCGTCGGTACATAGCTCAACAATTGAATCAAAAGTTTCTATTGAAAAATTCTCTAAACATTCTGACCCTACATCAGGAGTACCACAAGTTCCATCGCCGTTATATATCTTGTTTGGTAACTGTCCTACACTCTCTGGAATATCAGCAAAAAGAATAAATTGTTTTCGATTAGGTTCAAAACTTCCACTTGTAAAGTCTAATGAGAAACTTATGCCGTAAGCTGGGAAACTTTTTGTACTTCCTCCTCCATTGTCGAGCCCCCTAACACTTGTCGCGTAGGTTTGAACTTTTCTTACTGTAAGGGCAACTTCTTGAGACAGATTTCTAATAGAAACATTGGTACTAAAATCAGAATAGTTAAATAGCAACACAGACGAAATAACACTAAAAATCCCTAAGACAACGATAAGTTCAATGAGAGTAACGCCGGATTGTTTTTTATTTATTATGGCCATATTGGAAACAAGGTTGAAATTGTAACTCCCCACAAACTAACGATAGCCAGAGCCACTATCATAAAAGGAGCAAAAGGGATCTCACTTTTCATACCATAAGACCTGGAAACACCTAATAATAATAGCCCAATAATAGCTCCTAGCCAAAATGATAAAAGGAATACAGAAATACTTCCAGCAATGCCAACTAGCCAGCCGACCCCAAGAGCCAATTTAACATCACCAAAGCCCATCAATCGACCCTTAGAAAAAAACCATAAGAAGAAGAACGGTGCTGCTAGTAAAAATCCGGCTAAAAGAGCGTTAAGAAATGAAAACGATGGGATAGTTGCTACTTTCCAAACAATAGAAACAAAACTAAGGACGATAAATGGATAAACTATTTTGTCAGGGATAATTTTGTGACGAAGATCATAAATAGTAACGACAATCAGTAAAGCTGCGACAATAATGCTGAATAGGAAAGCTACCCAACTATATAAATCGAGGCCTTGTTGCAAAAAAATTCTTGTATAAAGGATTACAAACAAGACTCCAGTAATAAGCTCGACAAAAGGATATTGGAAAGAAATCTGTGATTTACAAGAACGACATTTGCCACGTAAACCTAGAAAAGAAAATACTGGTATCAATTCATACCAACGTAGTGTTGTACTACATACAGCACATTTTGATCGACCAGAGACAACGCTTCGGCCAGTGTTCAATCGCAAGATAACGACGTTGAGAAAACTTCCAATAATAAGACCGAAGACAAAAATAATGATCGGCAAAAATATCATGGCTATATTGTACCACGCACAAGAAACGAACAAAACAAAAAACTCGCTTTATGCGAGTTTTTTGTTTTAATAAATATAGAGATAGTTCTTATCTATTCTACACAAGCACCACCAGTAACCTCCGCGGTAATAGCTGCCTGATCTAATGTTGCACCTCCTACAGTAATAGCTTTTGACTTTCCAGTACTATCTACACACCAACCTGAGTTAGCCGTACCTGCAGTACCTGACTTCAAGATAACTGCCGTTGCCCATGCGCCTCCTCCTACAGTAGAAGAACAAGCACCAAAACCACCGAGCCCTACTGCGTGTGAAATAGCTGCGGCCATTTGTGTTTGACCAAAGATATTTGCTGAAGCTGCTGCAGGACAAGCTGCAGAAGCCACTGCTGCAGGAGCAGAACCTGCTACACAAGCTGTACCAGTGTTTGAATAACAGCCCAAACTATCGTACTGGATTTCAGCCTGAGCACGAATGTTTGCCAAGTCTGCTTTTATAGCGGCATCAGCCCCCTTCGCACGAGCTGAGTTAAGTGATGCGAGCACCACAGAAGCCAAGATACCAATAATTGCGATTACCACCAACAATTCGATGAGGGTAAAACCGCGTTGTGAATTCTTTTTCATAACAATTAGTTTTTTAATTAAAAATAATATTTGAATCTTAATAATCGATTATTACAAATTCCTTTGTAACTCCATAAAGTATATCATAGAAAAGGGCTATCCACGCAAGTGGATA
>JANNRS010000034.1:0-2851 GCA_031401615.1 Minisyncoccota bacterium
CTTAAAAAACGAGGGACACTTGATATCCATTCATCAGAACGTAAAATATGAGTAACTCCCATGTTGTAGTCATCAATGATGTGGGCCAGTGCATAAACTGGATATCCGTCAGCTTTAATAATGACAATATCATCAAGAGCCTCAGGGCCGGCAGATAATTTCCCGCGCGCCTCATCAAACCATTCATAACGTTTTATTTCAGGAACCTTATATCTGAGAGCAGTTTTACCATCCCATACTTCAAATGTTTCTGGACGATGGTCACGGTATAAAAAGGCACGTTTTTCTTCTTGAGCTTTCTGTCTAAAAGATTCAACTTCTTCAGGTGTATATGGATCAGGATATGCTAAACCTTTATCGATTAATTTCTGAGCCCATGGAATATATGTCTCACGACGTTCTGATTGGATTGTGGAACCAAATGATCCTGGATTATCGGGACCATAATCCCATTCTAGTCCAAGCCATTTAAGAGATTCCTGGATATGTTCAAGAGACCCTTCAACTACACGAGCACGATCAGTATCTTCTATACGAAGAATAAATGTACCTCCATATTTACGTGCCAAGAGATATGCAAATAGTGCTGTACGTATACCTCCAATGTGTACAAATCCTGTAGGACTCGGGGCGAAGCGAGTGACGACTTTATTCATATGCTGATAGTAGCAAAAAAAGCCTTAATTGACAAAGTGTTTGGTTGTAGTAATGTATATCAAAACCCATTTCTATGTACAGCAACTCACAAATAAATATAAAAGTTTTCTTAGCCCTAGGAGTAATATTTTTTTGTATAGCGGCATTGGTCGTAACAGAGCTTTCTCTCAGAACAGGCCTTCTGAAACCATTTAAGAAATCGATGGTTTCAAAAATAAAAGAGAACTGTTCTTAAAAAGATTCACCCTGATGGGTATATTTTTTTCCTGTTGGATTGCTTCCTTTATTTCTTTTTGGCACTATTTTGATAGAAAATTATCAGAAGTTTTAACAACCAGAAATAGTACTATCTTCTGGTTAGGAAGCGCTCTAATGTTCGCAGTGACCTACAAAATCATAAGGCCTTGGAAAGAAGATGACGATAAGCTTGATGATGATATTAATTGTATTGGAGAAAATTAAAGATAGTACCATCAAGCACAAGCACGGCGGAAACCGTGCGACCGGTCGGTTCAACTTATTGAACCGACTTTTTTATTTATCTATTTCTCGTGCTCTAAGGCTATCTTGATAGCTTCAACAGCTATCTCTCGAGCGGCATCGGGTTTATAAAAAACTTTAGCATGCTTAGCCATCGCTTCATAACGCTCTGGAGAATCTACGATATTGTCGATTTCACTCATCAAAACTGAAGGAGTTAAATTGGCTTCTTCAATGACGACACAACCCCCGGTACGAGCATAGTGATAGGCATTTTTTCTTTGATGATCACCATGGGCAGCAGCGTATGGAATCAAGATAGAAGGTTTACCCCAGGCTGATATTTCAAAAAGTGAGCTTCCAGAACGTCCAACAATTACAGTGGCAGCCGCACCAAACATTTTAGTCTGCAAATCATTGAAAAATGGAAATGGCTTATAGTGAGTACGCTTAACATCATCTCCCAAAATAACCCCGACATCACTTTTGATTTCTTCAATATTTTTCTCACCTGTCTGGTGAAGAATCTGATATTTTTTTATAAGCTCCGGCAAGATACGCAAGAGTGCATCGTTGATAACTTTGGCTCCTTGGCTTCCAGCGAAAATACCAATAGTTGGTAAGTTTGGATCAAGATCAAAGAATCCATAAGCTCCTTCTTTGGCTGCTTGGACAATAGATTTACGCACTGGTTGGCCAGTGACTGAAACACGCTCTGCATCAAAATAACTTGCAGCTTCAGGAAATGACAAAGCTACTCTCTTGGCAAATTTACCTGACCAAAGATTAACCCTTCCTGGAACGGTGTCTGATTCGTGAATAATAACAGGAATACGTAGAAGTTTGGCTGCAAAAAGTACTGGAAAGCTAGCATAACCACCCTTACTAACAACTACATCTGGATACAAATTGAAAACTGTGAAAAGAGCTCGTAGCACTCCAAAGCCCATCTTGAAAAAATCCAAAATATTTAACAGAGAAAAATATGTCCTCATTTTCCCAGCAGTCACTGGAATAAAAGTAATAAACTGCTGTTCCAATAGCTCACTATCGTAAGGCTTATCGGCAGCATAGTACATTCTAAACTTTATGATCTTTTCCTCATCCGCAATACGATTAAGCTCTTCAGCCACAGCAATAAGAGGATAGAAATGTCCACCCGTTCCCCCGCCTGTAAGTAATATCTTCATGATTATCTTATTATACCTTATTTCTTTTCGTACCGAGAAACATTGAGGATGATACCGACTGCTCCGAGAGCGATCATCAACGCAGTCCCTCCATGACTAATAAAGACTAGTGGTACTCCTGTTAATGGGAACAACCCAACAAGTGAAGCAATGTTTAAAAATGATTGAGCAGTTAGGAGCGTTATTAGTCCAACTACTAAGTAGCGTGAAAATGTATCAGGGGCTCGCAAAGCAATTTTATAACCACGAATGGCGAAAAAAACATATAGAACCAAAAGTAGTGTCGTGCCAACAAAACCAAATTCTTCACCTATGACAGCAAAGATTGAGTCACCTTGTGGTTCAGGTAAATAGTTAAACTTTTGAACACTTTGACCAAGACCGCGACCAGAAATACCACCAGAGCCGATAGCAATGAGTGACTGTTGAAGTTGATATGAAGAACCTTGGGGGTCACTGGCTGGATTGATAAAAGTTTTTATACGATCCATGATGTACGGACGAACAAAAGCTAAATCTACAAT
>JANNRS010000035.1:0-18720 GCA_031401615.1 Minisyncoccota bacterium
CTCTTGTGCCACTTGTGGGCTATAGTCATATACAGGCTCTCCCCACCAGTAATCTGGGTACATCGTTGGTGCTATCCAAATACCCCGATTTAGAACAGGTATGGCGTACCAAGCGAAGACACATAAAAATACAATTGCTAAGATTTTTCCCATATAAGACTATCCTATGCCAGGGGATGATTAATTACAATAAAGTTCAGCTTATGCATCACTTTTTCAAAAAGCCAAGACTGGGAGTGACTTGGCACGGGGTGTTATAATAGAGATATGAATATTTCAATCAAATCCAAGAACATTGAGTTAACACCAGCCCTTAAAGATTATACAGAAAAACGTATTTCAGGTATCACCAAGTTCACAGGTGAAGATGTTGTCGCGATTATTGAAATAGGGAAAACAAGTAACCACCATAAACAGGGAGATATTTTTAGTGCAGAAATAAATATAACAACCTCACTTGGAAAACAGTTTCGTGCTGTTTCCGAAAAACCAGATCTATATGAAGCTATTGATGATGTTCGTAATGAAATTATAAGAGCAATATCTTCAGCTAAAGGCAAGAAAGAGGCACTTTGGAGAAGAGGGGCTAGAAAAATAAAAAATATGATAAAAGGGTTCAGGAATTAATCACAGAAACTAGCTAGAAGATTTAAAATTTTCATAGCTCATTTTCTTACCACTCTCAGGGATAACTTCGTCAATAATAAACTTCCCTGTCTGTATAGAAGGACCGTGTTCAAAGTGGGCTTTAGTGATTTTGACACGAAGAGAAATCTCACCTTTGTTTATATAAAAATAAGTTCCGGGTGAACTATAGTAGGCACGATATTTTCTGTCATTTGTCGTAGCGTCATCAGAGAGTTTAATCTCGCCATCTTCCTTGGCAATTTTTCGACAATTTGAAAGACCTTCTTCTGATTGTTCTTTGGGCTCTATTGTTCCATCAAAAATCTTTTTTAAAACTTCAGGAAGCATGACAAGTGCTTCAGTATTTAGTTTATCTCTTAGTGTTGGGGTTGTATCATCTGGTGCAATAAGGATTTCTTTTTGAGCCAAGATTGGTCCAGTGTCGAGTTCGTAACTCATTTGTTGAATGACCATACCAGTTGTCGTATCACCATTTAAAATAGCGCTCTCTACAGGAGTTGCTCCGCGGTATTTTGGTAGTAGGGAGTAGTGGACATTTATTGTCCCGTATTTTGGTAGATTGATTAGAGACTCAGGTAGTATTTTTCCATAGGCGACAACAACAAATAAATCCCAAGGTTCTTTACTTATATTATTTAAAAATTCTTCATCTATTTTCTCTGGTTGAAGTACTTGGATGCTGTGTTCATAACCCCAAATCTTAGGCTCAGGGGAGTGAAGAATCATACCACGACCGCTTGGTCGATCTGGGTTGGTGACTATCAAACTAGGTCCAAAACCAGACTCTGTAAGCTTCTCAAGGAAGTCTGTCGTAAATGCTGGTGTCCCAAAAAAAACGATTTTCATAATGACATACTAACATAGCTTACTCGGAGACAGTACTAGTGTTTTTTATCTGCGGATGCCTACGCAGAGTCCTCGATTAAAAAATACTAGTACTGTCTCCTCGGTTTAAAAAATAAAAACATATATTCTTTTGAAATCGAGGACCTGTTTGAGTGATTAGCGAGTTCCGCAGACGAAAAAGAGTGTATGTTTTTATTGTAGGATATTTAAATTATTTTTTAGCAACAGCTTCAGGCGGGACGTCTTCTACATTTGTCGCTTTGTCGATAAAAAGTACACCGTTTAGATGATCAGTCTCGTGTTGGAAGATTTGAGCGAGGAGACCTTTACCGCTAATGACAAATTCATGACCGTCAGCACTGCGGGCTTTGACTGTTGCAGTGACTGATCGTTTGACCATGCCATATTTCCAGCGAACAGACAGACACCCTTCGGACATTTCTTCTTTCTTTTTACCGAGACGTATTATTTGTGGATTGATAAAGACCGCATCGTCAGTAGCTTTTGTTACTATTTTTTTTGAGACAACAAAGATACGAAGGGGTTCATTTATTTGAGGTGCAGCCAGAGCCACACCATCGTCTTGGGTAGCGAGTTCTGCTTTCATCTTTTTTATTATATTTTGGATTTTCGCTGAACCTATCTCAGAGAGAGGTACCTCTTTGGCGATAGCGCGAAGCGTGGCATGGGGAGACTGGATGATGTCACTCATACAAAAATATTATTTTAGTTGTTTAATATAAGTACTAAGGTCGGCAAGAGGAATAGTTTCTTGAGAACGATTTTCCATATTGCGGACAATGACATTGTTCTGAACTGCTTCCATTTGACCAAAGATGATGACATACGGAGCACCTGATTTTTCAGCCACGGCAAGTTGGGCACTAAGAGAGTCTTTTGATAGAGATTGGGCCAACGGGACATGAGCTTTACGCAAGATCTCAATAACATTGAGACTTTTGAGTTTGGCTTCAAATCCAACTTGGATAAAATAAACTTTTGGCTTTTTCATAATACGTGGTGCCAAGTTCTTGAACCAAGGCCTCTCGATGACACGGTCCATACCGATAGACATACCCATGGCTGGGATATCTTTTTTGGAGCCAAGCATTTTCGCCAAATAATCATAGCGCCCACCGCCGGCAATAGTCATAGTTGTACCATCTTCTAATGTTTCAACAATTTCGCAAACTGTATGTGAGTAGTATGAGAGTCCACGAACTAGAGTTTTATCTATTTGATAGTTGATACCCATCTCATCTAGGTATTCCAAGACTTCTTTGAAGTGTTTTTTGCCACTAGAGGAGAGGAAGCTCATCGGATCTGGAGCTCCAATATTGATCTCTATTGTCTTTGGATCCTTTGAGTCTAAGATCCGCATTGGGTTAGTCTTCAATCTTTCTTGGTCTATTTCTGGCAGATCTTTCAGGTGTTTTTTGTAGTAATTAACTAATTCGCGCAAATAAATTGGTCGAGAATCTTTGTCACCAATAGAGTTGATAGTCACTACCAAGTCTTTAGCTCCAGCTTCTTCTAGTATGGTGTAAATAGTTTTGATTACCAAAGCGTCGACGACACTTTTTTCATTGCCAAGCGCATCAACATCAAATTGATAAAACTGTCGGTAACGACCTTTTTGGGGTTTGTCGTGTCTAAAAACAGGGCCACTGTGGTACAACAGGACTGGTTGAGGCATGTTATTCATACCGTGTTCTATGTAACTACGCATCAGTCCAGCTGTGTGCTCTGGACGCATAGCTAGGTGATCACCACCTTTAGTTTTGAGGGTATACATTTCCTTGTCGACGATATCAGTGCCTATACCAACCGCCGAGGTAAATGTTTCTTCATGTTCGAGCATTGGTGTCTCTATCGGGGTGAAGCCGTAGTAGACAGCGACTTCTTGAGCCTTTTCAAAAAGTCCTTGAAATTTATAATAGTCTTCTCCAACAATATCACGCATGCCTTTTGGGCTACTGATTTCTTGCTGAGTTCTTTTCTTTTCTTTAATTGGTTTGTTCATATATAACTTTTCCTGGTAAATAATCTATTTCTTTTATAGGTAGTAGTCGCAGTAGTGCTCGTCCACGAATTTCACTCTTTGGTAACGTTCCCCATGAGCGTGAATCAAAACTTCCAGTTCTATTGTCACCCATGACAAAGTATTCACCTTCGGGAACCTTTTTTACTAGTTGGTTGATAGCACTATGGGTAATGAATGGTTCGTCGAGAGTAAATCCTTTTGGGTGCTCGACGTTGGTAATAGTGATAACAGATCCACCAATAGAAACTGTGTCTCCAGGTAGTCCAATAATACGCTTGATGAAGAACTTGGTTGGCTCAGGTGGTGCTCGAAAAACTACAACATCACCACGCTCTGGCTCTCGTAGTTTATATGTCACTTCATCTATTAAAAGGTAGTCGCCAGTGGCTAGTGTTGGATCCATTGACTCACCATTGACTACGAAAGGTCGTATGATAAATTTTTGTACCACCATAGCTAAGACAATAGCTATGATTATGTACCCAACATTTTCTAGGAAAATCCTTGAGCGCGATTTTTTCTGGGGTTCTGCCTGTATATAGCTAGATTGTTCCATAAGATTGCCACTAGTATAGTGCATAAAAGGGTACGCGACAAGAAAGCATTTTTGTAGTTTAATTGTAAGCATGAGTATCATTATTGGCCTTGGAAATCCTACAAAAAAACATGAGGACGATCGACATAACATCGGTTTCCAAGTACTCGATGTATTTGCACAAAAGAACGATCTTTCTTTTGAAGATAAAAGTATTTTCCAAGCCAAAATTGCCGAAAGTCCAAAACTACTTTTAATAAAGCCCCAGACGTATATGAATGACTCCGGACTTTGCGCCAAGAAAATATTTAAACACTATAAAGAACTTCCAATAGTTGTTTATGACGATATAGATATCGCTCTCGGTGAAGTGAAGTGTTCTATGGGTCGTGGAGCCGGGGGACACAATGGCATCCAGAGTATTATCGATCATCTCGCAACAAAAGACTTCTTCCGTATTCGTGTCGGCGTTCGTCCAGTACACGATGAATTGCAAAACGACATCTTGCCTCCCGATGGTTTCCAAAATTTTCTCCTCAAAGCATTTGCTCCATTTGAAATAGAACTAAAAGAACAAGGGATAGTGAAAGCGGTGGCTATAATAGAAGCCCTTAAAACCAAAAACTTTGCCGAGATAATGACTGAGTTTAATTAATTGACAAAAACAACCTTTACTATATAGTTTCAAAAAACTTATAGTTATGGAGATAAAAATTGATCCTTCTACCACTGGATTTGCTGACCGTTATACTGAGCATAAGAAGCAATTACTACAACAGTACAAAAGAATTTTAAACCTTGTATTATATGTGTTCATGTATTGTATAGCACTTCGGTCTCTTGCGTATACATATTTAGGGACACATTCGAAATACGATTTTCTTCTTTTGTTATCAGTATTTATCTGTGGTCTTTACTTCATCATTGGGTATGTCGCAGATATAATTGCAACTGTGCAGATCAAAAAATGGGTTTTTCGTCATGATTTCCTAAATTATATGAGATCAAAATTAAAAAGCCGGAAAATACAGATTCAATAAATGAAATATAAAAGCCGCCTCTTATGAGGCGGCTTTTTTAATTTAGGTATTACTCTGTCTTTACTTCAGCAGGTTCAGCTGGAAGGTCTTCTAGTTTTTGTTCACCGAAGACGAGAGTCATACGCTGTTCCTTTGGTTCGAAAAGAGTAACAGTGAATGGATAGTTTTTACCGAGTTGCAATGCTTCCTTTAGTTTCTCTTCACCGTCGAAAGTAGAGTTGTGGACAAGTCCTGCCACACCTTCTCGGATAGAAACGAGAGCACCATGTTTGTTGTATTTGATAACAACACCTTTGATGACATCTCCTTTCTTGAGAGTTTTTTCGAAAGATTTCCAGGGATTGTCCTTGAGAGCTTTGATAGAGAGAGAAATTTTTCCTTCCTTGATATCAATGATTTTCGCTTGAACTTTTTCCTTGAGCTTGAACATACTTCGAGGATCTTCTACAAGACCCCAGTCAAGTTCACTGATATGTACCAATCCTTCAAGGCCGTCTTCAATCTTGAGGAAGACTCCAAAGTCGACAACACCAGTAACTTCGCAAGTGAGTTCGTCACCAACAGAGTATTTACTGATAACTTCTTGTCGCTCTTCAGGATTACCATCTTTTTCAGAGAAGATAAGTTTGCCATCTTTTGGATTAGCCGAGATCATTGTGACTGCGATTTTAGTTCCGACGAGCTTCTTGAGTTCGCGTAGGATCTTGTCTTTATCACTGTCTTCAACACGAGGGTAGTGATCAGGCTTCAGTTGTGAAGCTGGAAGGAACCCAGAAACACCTTGCCAGTCGATGATAAGACCACCCTTGTTAGCATCCTTGATCAAAAGATCAAATACTGTTTTGTCTTTGATGGCGTATTCAGCTTCACTCCAAACAAGAGCTTGCTTTGCTTCCTTAAGAGAGAGCTCGATATAACCATCTTCGTTTTCAACATCCACGACTTTCGCCTTGATGATGTCTCCGACATTTGTTTTCTTGATCAGGTCGCGAACAGCGATGTATTCTCGTCCGTAAATAATACCTGTTCCATATGGAGGCAGGTCGATATAAACCGCAGCTTTATCTACTGCTATAACTGGTCCTTCAACAAGCTCTTCAAGAGCTGGTCGAACTTTGACCACTTCCTCCTTGTTTGTTGTTTCTGCTTGCGCAGATGAATCTTCTGTTTTCATAATAAATAAAAAATGCCACAAAAGGTGGCACGGCCAATCTAATGGCGCCACCTTTTGGATTCCGATTCTCCGTTTAGTGCGAGAAAGGGGGTTATTCCAAAAGGATAATTGTTAATTCACTCGGTAAGGAGTAGGGGAATAATAGCATTTATAAAGGTGTACAGCTACTTGACTTATATATATAAATATGTTATTATATAAGCAAGAAATTAAATCAATTAAACCTTATAAATTGTTCTTTTATGAAACGTTATTTCCCGATATTATTTCTAATGCTTGTATCTATTGTTGTAAGGCAAAGACCTGAAGCTTTGGGTAGTCTTGCTAAGACTGTTAGTTCTTTTATTTTAGTTATCACTATTACCCTAGGTATAGTAATAGTGATTCAGGATATATATGAATCATATGTAGATAAAAAAATTAAAGAGAAAGGTTCTGAGTCAGTATCTTAAATTAAATTTATACCAAGCGACAAAAGCTTACAATCAGTAAGCTTTTTTTATTACTAATTATTTGTTACTATCTACCCATGGTTATTACATATTTCGGCAAACAATACTGCAAACTCACGCTCGGCGACCTTACGATCGCTATCAATCCGCCAGCAAAGTCATCAAAGGTAATGGACAAAGCACCACGTTTTGGGGCTGATATCGTACTTATTACTACCAACCATCCAGACTACAGTGGTGTTGAGACAGTCACTCTCGGCGACAAGGAACCTTTTGTCATTGATGGTCCAGGCAATTATGAAATCAAAGAATGTTTTATCAATGGAGCGAAAAGTGTAGTCAAGATCGATGGCAAAGAATATATCAATACCGTTTATGGTTTTGAACTCGATGGTATTAAAATTGCAGTTCTTGGAGCACTCGCTGATGTTTCTACGCTTTCTACTGAAGCCAAAGAAATAGCTGGAGCCTCTGATATGTTATTTATTCCGATTGGTGGGGCAGAAGTCTTCGATAGTGCCAAGGCATATAAAGTTGCGACTTCATTTAGTCCAAGCGTTATCATTCCTGTTGACTGTAATGAGGCTTCACTGTCTAAGTTTTTGAAAGAGGCCGGACAAGACAAAACAGAATTTTTAGATAAAGCAACTCTTAAAAGAAAAGACTTAGATGGTAAAGAAAATTATGTCATCGCCCTTTCCCCTCAGGCATAATTAAAAGAAAAATTTATGGCATTTTTAGAACAACATCCAATTCATGTTCGAAAGAAAGTAGCCCTCGGCATCACCGTTGGGGTCGGTGTTGTTTTGATTGTAGTCATGATTTTGGTCTACACAGCCAAGGAAAAAGAGCCGAAAGAGCCAAGCTCTGCCTCAACGGCTTTTGGACGATTTTATGCAACAATTTTGGAGGATACGCAATCGTTTTTTAGCTCGAAAGATGATATAATAAGCAAGTAATACTTCACTAAAATCAGTATAAACACATGGCAAAAAAGACCGAAACCCTTGAAGTAACTCCTCCAGAACATGACAAAATCATGGTGGTAGATATCGTATCTGAAATGCAAAAGTCTTACATCGACTATGCCATGAGCGTTATCACTGATCGAGCACTGCCTGATGTTCGTGATGGCCTCAAGCCAGTACATCGACGTATCCTCTACTCTATGTATGAGAGTGGATTTACTTCCACTGCTAAATTCGTAAAGAGTGCGCGTATTGTTGGAGACGTGCTTGGTAAATATCATCCGCATGGAGATAGCAGTGTTTACGACGCCATGGTGAACCTGGCCCAAGATTTTTCAACACGTTATCAATTGATTCAAGGTCAAGGAAACTTTGGTTCTATTGACGGAGATAGTGCGGCAGCTATGCGTTATACCGAGGCTCGCATGTCTAAGATTGCTTCGGACCTTGTTCGTGATATTGAAAAAAACACTGTCGACTTTCGTCCCAACTATGATGCTACTCGTAAAGAACCAAGTGTATTTCCAACTGCTGTTCCGAGTCTTTTATTAAATGGCACGCTCGGTATTGCTGTCGGTATGGCGAGCAACATTGCACCTCACAATCTTCGAGAGATTGTTGATGCTTGTATTCATTTGATTGAAAACGATGATGCTACCAACGAAGACTTGGCAGAAATAGTTAAAGGACCAGATTTTCCAACAGGAGGACTCGCATTTAATAAAACTGACATCGTTCACGCTCTTTCGACTGGTCGCGGTGGGGTAGTTTGCCGTGGTGAAGCTGAAATCGCTGAACAAAAAAACGGACTTTATCAAATCACTATCACTTCACTTCCATACCGTGTCATTCGTTCAAACTTTGTTGAATCAATCGCCATGTTAGTTCAAGAAAAAAAGCTTGAAGGTATCAAAGGGCTTGAAGATCATTCTGCCAAAGATATGCGGGTAGTGATCACTCTCAAAAATGGTATCAATCCTCAAAAAGTTTTAAACTATTTATATAAACATACTCAACTCCAACAAACTTTTCACTACAACATGGTGGCCCTTGTTGATGGAGTGCCAGATACGCTCTCTCTCAAGTCTATTTTAAACGCTTTTATTGCTCACCGAGAAGTTGTCGTTCGTCGTCGAACAGAGTTTGACCTACAGAAAGCGAAAGACCGTGAGCACATCTTGCTTGGTCTTAAAAAGGCACTAGACCATATAGATAAAATCATCATTTTGATCCGTGCTTCAAAAGATGCCGCTGTAGCAAAGCTAAATTTGATGAAAGAGTTTAAATTCTCTGAACTACAAGCCGTTGCTATTTTAGAAATGCGACTTCAAAAACTGGCTGGACTAGAACGCAAAGCAGTTGAACTGGAACTAAAAGAAAAACAAGATCTTATTGCCGAGCTTGAAGCTCTACTTAAAAGTGCCAAGAAAATATTTGCAGTTATTACCAAAGAACTTCAAGAAGTTCGAGAAAAGTATGGGGACGACCGCAAGACCAAGATTATGAATGGTGGTACCAATCTGATATCTGATGAAGATCTTGTCCCAGAAAAGGAAACAGTTTTGGTCTTTACTGCTGGTGGATATGTAAAACGTACCGATCCAGATGAATATAAAATGCAACGCCGTGGCGGAGTAGGAGTCATTGACCTTGAAACAAAAGAGGAGGATTTTGTCACTCAACTTTTAACAACTGACACTCATAGCGATTTACTTTTCTTCACCAATAAAGGAAAGGCTTATCAAATCAAAATGTATGAACTTCCAGAAGGTAGGCGTGCTACTAAAGGTAAAAGTATTATGAACTACCTATCTTTGGCAGGAGATGAAAACGTTACTTCTATTTTAGCTGTACCAAAGAAATTAAAAGAAGAAAAAGCTTCACTTATGTTGGTGACTAAAAAAGGTGTCGCCAAGAAAATCTCATATGAGAGTTTCAAAGATGTCCGTCGCAGTGGGATTATTGCTATTCGCCTTGATGCGGGAGATGAACTTGAAGCTGTACTACGAGTGCAAAAAGGTCAGAGCGTCATCCTGGCAACATCTGAGGGACAATCTATCCGCTATGCTGAAAGTGATATTAGAGAAATGGGACGTACTGCTGGCGGAGTGCGAGCGATGAAGCTCGGAAAACACGATAAACTTATTTGTGCAGATGTCATCTCTTCAGAAGAGAAAACTTATATGCTTATCATGGGTGAAAACGGTATTGGTAAGAAAACAGCTATCAGTGAATACAAAGTTCAAAAGCGTGGGGGTTCAGGTATCAAGACTGCTAAGATCACAACCAAAACAGGGAAGTTGATGGTAGGTAAAATCGTGCAAGACAACATGGAACTTGTAGCGATGTCTAAGAAAGGACAGGTGATAAGAGTTGATCTCAATACTATTCCTTCATCAGGAAGACAAACACAAGGCGTGACTATTATGAAGCTCAAACCTGGAGATACTTTGGCTTCGGTTACCTGCGTATAAGGAGGCGCTCGGAGGTTGTATTATCATTTTCTTTCTGCGGGGCGCTTGAGGCGCTAGTCCTCGATGCGAAAACGACAATACAACCTCCTCGCTTAATAAGTAAGTAAAAAAATGCTACATATAAAAATATAACTTGCGCAAGCTGACTGAGCTGAGCGTGAGCAAAAAGTCAGCAGGCTTTTATGCGTTTATATTTTTATATGTAGCATTTTTTGCGACGTCTCCTAGTTTTATCCATAATTAAGCTTACAACTTCTTTTCTTACTGCTATACTATATGTATGTTTATGGAACCGGCCCGAATGCTCGCGGCGTGCAATCTTCAAGTAACGGATAGCGTTGCTGACTTTGGAGCGGGATCTGGTTTTATGGCTCGTGAAATTGCCAGTATCGTTACTTCCGGCAATGTTTTTGCTATCGAAATAAATCGTGATATGGTCGCTCGAGTCATTCATGATATCCAAGAGAAACAAATTAAAAATCTTCAGCCACTTTGGGGTGATATTGAAATATCTGGAGGATCAAAGCTCGGTGACGCCAGTGTTGATATGGTGGTTCTTTCAAATATTTTATTTCAACTAGATGACAAGATTGGTTGTATAAAAGAAGCAACTAGAGTTCTTCGCCCGGGGGGCAGAATACTGATTGTTGATTGGACAGAATCTTTTGGGGGGCTTGGGCCAGCTCCGCACCACGTCTTTGAACAAAAAATGGCGGAAGAACTTTTGACTAAGAGTGGTTTTACCAAACTCTCAGACAATCTCCCGGCTGGAGAGCATCATTATGCTATACTTTTTAAGAAATAACATGAAGAATAATAAGAGAAAAAATTAGTGAAAACTTCATTCCAAACAATTTTACTCGGAGCGTTTATAGTAGCTTTCGTCTTTGCTGTACTTGTATTTTCCGGGATTATAAAAATTGGTTCATCGAGCAGTACAGCTGAAATTAGTGGTCAAGTTACTATTTGGGGAACTTATCCAAGAGTTTTTGTTCAAGAATATCTTGATATAGCTACCGCTAAAAATACAGAGATAGATATTTTCTATGAAGAAAAGCCCGCTGACTCTTTTAGGACTGACCTTATAGAGGCTTTGGCAAATGGGCAAGCCCCAGATATTGTTATTTCTGACTCAGAACACATTTTCTCTTTCAAGGACAAACTCTACACGATTCCTTTTGCTACCTATAACGAAAGACTTTATCGAGACACATTTATTGACGGGGCTTCTATCTTTCTTTCGAAAGAAGGCGTGGTGGCTATCCCACTGACAGTAGATCCGCTTGTTGTTTATTACAACAAAAATCTATTAGCTGGGCAAAATTATGTTGTACCACCAACCACTTGGGCTGGACTGGTTCAATCATTACCGCGTTTTGTTAAAAGAGATGCTCGAGGTATTGTTACCCAAACAGCTATTGGTCTTGGAGAGACAGATAACATAGACCACTTCAAAGATATCCTTTCTGCATTATTTCTTCAAACCGGTAACCCTATTGTCGTACTAAACCCTACTACTGGGGCGTACGAACAGAGGATCTCTACTTCTGCTGTTGATCAGGAGGAGCTAGTTACAGCTAAGGCATTGGACTTTTATACTAGTTTTTCCAACCAAGCTAACTCAACATTTTCATGGACTCGGACATTGCCGTCTTCGCTTGATACATTCCTCTCCGGTAAGAGCGCTTTTTATATAGGTCCAGCCAGTGAGCTTTTCACTATTCAAGCTCGCAATCCAAATCTGAGTTTTGATGTTACAACTTTATTTCAGCCAGACGACGCTATTCGACCTACGACATACGGAGTTTTCAGTGGAGTTGCAATAGTCAAATCTACAAAAAACTTTAATGCCGCCTATAGTATCTTGGGGACAATGACTAGTAAGGAGTTTGTACAATATCTTTCAAGTTCAGTATCTATTCCAAGTGCTCGTCGTGACTTACTACTCGAACAACAAAAAAATCCTTATGTTCAATCATATTTCAAAGCTTCACTGTCAGCTTTTGCTTGGCCAGATCTTGATTCTAGGTCCTCGGAGATTATCTTTCGGGATATGATACGAGCAGTAAATAGTGGTCGATCAAACTCCACTCAAGCGATTCGTGAAGCTGCTGATAACTTTCAATCAGCCATAAGATGATGAAAAATATGAAATTTAAAATACCTCTTCTAATTTTCTTAAGTCTTTTTATAAGTAACTTACTTCATGTTACTGCTCAAATAATACCCTTACCCCCAGTTAATATTAACGATGTAAAAATCACCCTAAGTGTTTTAAGCAATGAAAAAGAAGTTAAGGTTACTATAAAAAACAATACCGATGACCCTCTTTATAAGATAACAACAACACTCTCTAACTCAATAGGTTTTAATACTGTTAAATCGGGGAATTTCGATAGGGTTGGTGGACAAGTAGTTCATTCTTTTTCTGATCTTACAGTCGAGAGTGATTATTCTCTAACAGTAAAAGGTGAACGCGTTTCTCCTAGTAGCAAGGTTGGTAACATAACAAAAACCTACACTTTTGTTACGAACTCTGCAAAACCTGGCACTACTGAAATTTCAAACAATACAACTGAGCCACTACCGCCTGTCCCAAACCCAGGCAATGATCCTCCAGTAAAAGATCCGGTTATAAACACTAGTAATACTGGCGACAATATCGCTCCAGCTCCTCAAAGAGAAGGTCTCACACAAGCTCAGATCGATGCTGATAAAAAGGGCAACGGTCTTGTCCCATGTAAAGACACCTGTGATCTAAATGATGTTCTTCGATTGATAAACAATTTGATTGAGTTTTTGATAACCACTTTATTTATTCCTATTATCATCTTGTTGTTTATGTACGCCGGGTTTAAATATATAACAGCCGAAGGTAATCCAAGTAAAGTAGCCAACCTAAAGAAAATGGTCGGTCATATTGTTGTCGGTATGCTTTTGGTGCTGTGTTCATGGTTGATAGTAAAGACTATCATAACTATCCTCGCTAGTGATGAGGGTGGCGCAACTCAATTTTTAAAATAATGATATAATTCTTATATGAACATTCGACGACTAATCTTTCTAGCTATCGTTATTATCGGGTTAACTGCTCCTACTCACATTACTTTTGCCCAGACACCACCACCTTCTCAATGTGCTGATGGTATTGATAACGACAATGATGGGGGTATAGATAAAGAAGGGTTAACGGCACCAGATGGAAAAAAGTTTCCAGCAGATAAAGAATGTCTAGTTGCTGGAGCTATTTGCGAAAATGGCGCTAAAACCTGCCCTTCGTCTACAACCACAACAGGGAGTGGTTTTACCTTAAATGTAAAGATCAATAATCCTTTGAAAGTAGAAACTGTCCAAGATGCTATAAAACTCTTTATGGATGCAGTGCTCAAGATAGCCATTCCATTTATCATCATCTTCTTTATTTGGTCGGGACTATCCTTTGTTTTGGCTCGAGGTAATCCAGAGAAGATCAAGACAGCCAAAAACATGTTCTGGTATACCATTATCGGGACACTTCTGATACTCGGAGCCTGGACTATTACCAACGCCATTATTGGTACCGTTAATTCAATCACTGGTTAATATGAAAAAAATAGTTTTTAAACTTTTACTCGCACTTTCTTTTGTAGCTATCCCTTTGGTTGCTTTTTCTCAGAGTTCTCCACCAAATACAAATTATTGTGATCCTATTACAGCAGCAAATCAAAATGAATGTTGTGACGGGGGTATTTTTGCTGGTCCATATACAAAAGAATGTGAAGACTTTAAAAATCTAGGTGGTGCTGGCACTATTGGTAGCGGTAGTCAAAATACTAACCCCACCAATGGTAGTACAACGCCCCCTGGAACAATTGCACCTACACCTCAGTCAAGTTCAACGGCGCTTCTCTCTTGTTCAAAAATATCTTTTATTTCTCTTTTGGACATATTGATATGGCTCAAATGTATCATTGGGGCTGCTATTATCCCACTTATTTTTACTCTAGCTTTTCTATTCTTCCTCTGGGGGATGGTCATGTATATTCGTGGCTCTGATGATGTTAAAAAAAGGGAGGAAAGCAAAAAGTTCATTTATTGGGGGATAATAGGTCTCACTGTTATGGTCAGTGTCTGGGGTATTGTCCAAATAGTTAATACTACCTTTGGTTTTGGCAATACTGTTCCAACACTTCAGACTGACTACCTCAAGAAACCATAGAGTAGCCAGAGCTTGTCAGTATAGAATATATGATATAATAAAAGGGTCTACTATTTAATAAATAATTAAAAGATATATGAAGAAAATTTTTATTTCGTTGACGGGTCTCGTTGCTTTAGTTACACCGGTAGCAGTGTTGGCCCAGAGTCCAGACTTTAATTACGCCAACGACTGGATCATCCAGCTTATTAGAGTGTCACAACAAGCAGTAACTTTCTTGATGGTTATTGCTACACTTTGGTTCATCTGGACAGTTATTGCTTACATTCGTGTAAAAGAAGCTAAAGATGCTGAAGAAAAGAAGAAAGCAATGCTCCGAGGGATTATCGGGCTAGTTGTTATCGTTGGTATCTGGGGTATTGTTAGTATTGTAGCTAGAACATTTGGTATTAGTGGTGGATCACTTCCTGTACAAGATACTCCTTGTCCTCCTGGAATGAGATACGACACTATCAATAGAGTTTGTAACTAACTCTAGTTTCCATGTTCAGTTCTTCTGTAGCATATGCAAAGACTTTTGAAGAGGTGATTTTTAGTATCAACAAAACGATATTAAACCCACTCATTCAGTTTGCCTTTATTGTCGCTTTTGTCGTCTTTATTTGGGGTGTCATGCAGTTCATTCGGAACGCTAACTCTCCAGAGGAAAGAAAAAAAGGACAAGACCATATGATGTGGGGGATTGTTGGACTGGTGATTATGCTTGGTGTCTATGGTATTGTTAATATCTTGATCAATACTTTCGGTTTGTCCAAATCTCATACTATAGATAACGCCCAACAAACCTTCACTCCACCTGCTATAAAAGAATTGAATATCTCAAAGTAGTTTCATCTTGTTGGGACAATAAAAAAATCCCCCTTCCTCGAAGGGGGATTTTGCTTTGTGTAAAAAGAACTATTCTAAATAACTAATAACAACAGCGTCCCGGTCAATCATTATCATAGAATCACCACCCTTGGCTCCCTTGTTAGGTTCAATTCCGTGTTGATTAAGGCGGTTTTCAGACGGCTCACCATTTGAATCTGTCCAAACCTCAACTTTCCATTCCCGCGTTTCATCTTCCAGTTTAATAATTTTGTAGACGATAGTAGTGTTTGGTGTTGCTGGTTTGAACTGAATTAGCGGGCCATCATTTTGTGTGAAAGTGTACCAGACTCCCGTCTTCATGGAGTTTTCTTTACCGAGAAAAAATGCTCGATGTGTTGTCGTACCTTCAGAAGACTGTTCTGTTTGTGTACCAGAGTGCTGGCCTTTCCACATATCCCAGTCACCTATCCAAGGTATAACCTCGAACCAGAGTACAATTGCTATCAAGATAACGGCCAATGTTTTCCAGAGGTTCCACCAAGACCACTTTACATTTGGGACTTTGATTTTTTCCACCACTTTCTTTCGAAAGATGACCATCAGGATCAAAATCCCGATTCCAAACCATAACCACCAACTGTGAAGTAGGAAGATTAACGAAGGTGGAAGATCAATTGATCCAAGGTCGAGACTGCTGATTATTGAAATAATAACTATGAGTATGATAATTGCTCCAATAAATTGAAACCTACCAAACATATCGTTATATTCATCAACTTCGTCTACCTTTTCTTTTTTCTTAATACCAAGCCGTGTTAGGAATCTGTTCCACCAAGACCTTCTTGGTGCTAATACTGTTGTCGGTGTTATTAATGCTTTTGCTCTTTGTTCAGCTAATTCTTTGTGATCAATATACATAAATATACTAATCAAGCTAACTACAATAGCCAGCATTCCGGTAAAAAGCACAACAGGCCAATACTGATAAAGTTCGGTGTCGATTTTAAGTAGTAACATTTGTACCTCCTTTTTTAGCTCTTCTTCTGCCTTGAGGCATAACGATAGCTGTTTTTATGTCACCGATGGCTAATGTTCCTACGTTCCAGGCACCATTTGATTTTTCGTTCGCATTGGCCTGGGCTTCCATTTCAGGGATCACAACATCAACTAGCTCTTTTTTATCAAGCTTGATTTCTTGAAGCTCATCCGCTTTTTCTCTAGTCCTTACAACATCCCTAGTTAAAGAAGCGTTTATTTCGTTTTTCCGCTTCTCTTTTTCCTGGTTTTGTTTGTTACGCAGATCAAGGATTTTTTTAATTTCCTCATCGTAACCAACATCAAGAGAAAAGTCGGGAATAACTCCACCATACTCACGAACTACTTTGTTCATGTAGCTTCTTAGGGTGAGCTCTTCAGTGCTACCATCAGGCTTTTCAACTTTTATTTTGATAGCGCTGTCATTATCGATATTTAAACCGATTATGGCATCCATGATAGTTGAAGTTTGCTCTTCAATAGGTAAGAGAGAATTTGATTTAAATAATTCAGCTTCGTAGGCAATAGCCCAGGGGTAAACCCTGTCATTTAATTGATTACCAACAAAAACCAGAAATTCGTCCATGGTAAGAACCTTCATTGGGTTTTTAATCTTAATTTTCAAAGTAAAAACTAAATAAAATGTGCCTCCTAATTTAGGAAGAGTTACTTCCACAATATAAGGGTGAATCTCCGTTTTCCGTAGCCTAGTTACTTCTTCAGTTCTTGTTTGTATCGGATTTTTAATTCCGATGATTTCAGTTCTTGCCCTGGAATAGGTTATTGTTTTTCCGTCGGCACTTTTTGTGGGAAGTGTTGCATTAATATCACCTTCAATAAACTTGTTGTAAGTAAGGGTGAAAAAAACAGAATTAAATGGCCAAGGCATTGATTTAGGGAGGAAACTTTTTTCGTCCCCATCAATAAATCCCCAAATTTGGTTGAACGGCCCCCATGCATGCCAGCGATTTCTTTTTGGTTTTATGGGTCTTCCGGGAAGATAGCCAGAGAGCCAATACAAAAGTATTAAACTCAAAATGGTTAGAATTTTTATTTCCATTGTTATCGTTTTTATGTTAAAGAAAAATGTGGTTTCGTGTTGTATTATGCATAAGTATATAGATTTGTCAAACATTTACTCCAGTCTGAATAGGGGAGGTAAATAAAAAAATCCCCCGTGTAAAACGGGGGATTATAGAGCACATAGGGAATTATTTACATAGTTACCCTGTAGGTAACTAGAGGATTACCTTTTTTATCTACCAAAGGCAAACCGGCATCATTTCTTCTCTGGCTAACCTCTATTGCTCCTGAAATGAGCTTCGGGTAAGTACCAGAAAATGTTTCATCCCAGGTAACTCCGGCTGAAACATTTATGATCAGCACCGAAACGAATGTTCTTACTAATATTCCAGTTTCAGAGATCGTCCAAACTTCTCCTGGAGCCGATCTTTGACCGAAGTCTCTATTCGGTGGAGCAAGCAAGTACATAAGCCCACGCTCAGCACCTCCTATCGGAGGGAGATTGGTGAAAACCGCAACAGGAGGTTGTTGTACCTCTGTTTGCTGAGCATTCGCAGTAACACTGAAAATCATTACTGTGATAACAGTGAATAATATTTTTTTCATTTCTATATTTTTTATTGTTTTAAATGTATGTTTCTGTTAGTATTATAGCAGATATAGGACATACTGTCAATAATAGGGAAGTGGTTTAAAATGGCGTAGTTGAAAAGGTAGGAAGAGTGTTGTAGAATAAGGGGCATTCCACGCAGTGTGCCCGGGTGGCGAAATTGGTAGACGCACCAGTCTTAGGAACTGGTATCGCAAGATGTGAAGGTTCAAGTCCTTTCTCGGGCACCGTGTGCATAATAAAAATAATGAGCCCTATTAGCTCAGTTGGTAGAGCAGCTCCCTCTTAAGGAGACGGTCGTAGGTTCAAATCCTACATGGGGCACCAGTGAGTGAAAAATGAAAATATATTTTCATTTTTCCGAGTGCAGTGCCCATGAAAGCTTTGCTTACATGGGGCACAAAATAGGCACAAAAGACTACACTGCTGTAGTCTTTTGTGCATTTTGTGAACCGCAGGCATGTCTCTAAAGACAGCCGAGGTGGGGTCGCGAACACTTTGTATAATAGGAGCGAAGCGAACTATTATACTTAGTGATTTGTGACCAAGAATGATCTAAAAAATAGCTGTGACCACAAATCTTTCTTTTAAAAAGAAATTTCATCGCGCAATAGTGTGAAGCACTATGAGCAGACTTAGTAACTCGTGACCAAGAGAAGTTTTGGTTTGAGGTATGCTAGTCTTTTTGTAGTTGTGGTCACAACTATTTTTTCTGACGAAAAAATGTCGCGACCCCGCCTCGCGGTTTTTGCCTTTTGCTTTGCAAAAACAAAACCAACGTTCCACCCGGCACACCGACCAAAAACCCTGAAGCAGTACAGGGTTTTTCTTCTGGGTGCCCGAGGCGAGACTCGAACTCGCAC
>JANNRS010000036.1:0-15263 GCA_031401615.1 Minisyncoccota bacterium
AAAATATGCTTTGCTACGTCCGATAAACAGACTATTTTGTACGTGATCAATGCAATAAAAAAAGCCAGAGAACTGGCTTTTAAAAATCTTTTCTTACCCTTGTATTACTTCAAAGTTCTTTGTCCTCGCTAAAAGTTTTGATTTCAAGTCTAAAATCCTGAAAATTTCCACCCTATTGAGATTGTCCAAATAGCCTGAAGCCAGAAGTGGCGTATGGGTAGTACATACATCTTTGTATTCAATCTGGGCTGCCTCAATAATTAGTCCACTACAAATTTCCAATACCTTATTTTGCAGTTCAGCTAAGTACTGATTTGTGCCAAAATCATCACCGGCTTCATCAACATCTGCATCTTCCAAAAGTTTTTTTATTTCTTGTAAAGGAGATTTTTTATTCTTCTCTATAATCAACTCTATTTGCCCTTTTAGAAAAAAAGCTATTTGAACATTAAAATGTATCTGGTCCAGAGACTCCGGCTTAATAGCAATAATTCTTTTTATCAGTTGCCATATAGCTCCCTTAACCAAAAAAAAATTTTCTCTTGGATAACCCCTGACAATTGCTGTTATGTACTCTAACTCTCTTTTGTCTGCTTCAGAGGGTTCAGTTTTTGGTTTAGTTATTTTTACCAAAGAATCTATCAAGCCAAAGTTGTTAAATAAAATAATTATAATCAACGAACAGCCAGCAATTGTAGCTACACCTAAAAACCTTGGATCAAACATTCCTGAAATTGTAGTTGCAATATATACAAGGAAAAATAGAGCTATGGCAATTAATGCCAAAAACACTAAAAGCATTTTATTTTTCATAATTGTTAAGTTTTTCTTCACATTACCAGAGCTATCAAAAAAGTCAATCACGTACAAAATATGCTTTGCTACGTCCGATAAACAGACTATTTTGTACGTGATCAATGCAATAAAAAAAGCCAGAGAACTGGCTTTTAAAATTAATACTTGAAAACTATGTAGTAGAAGGCTAGTACGCTGTAAAACATATGTACAAAATTTACAAGATAAATATTTCTATACTTGTTATACAGTAGCGTAAAGATGATGGCGCCTGGAGCCACGAAAGCCATAACAGCAAGAGGTCTGTCGAAGATACTGTGCATCCATGTGAAAAGTATAATCACAAGGACAGTGGTAATAATATCTTCATATTTTCCCTTGAAAATCTCACGACCAACTTTTGATAAAAAACTTTGGTACATAAAATCTTGTGCTACTACATACAAGAGTGACCACCGAATTACCTTCCCCCAATCCACCTCTGATATTTCTACTGTTTCATTAAAACCTAACAGTCGAGCGTATGGCCCAACAAGAAAGAGCCCTCCTAAACAAAGTCCGGCCGTAAGACCAAGTCCCTTTAAAGGATCTTCTGGCTTAAAACCAATATCAGAGAATTTCCAGTTTTTTGTTAGCAATAAAAATATAGTAACAATAACGACAACACCCAATGTTCCATTTAGTAAGTATTCATTCTGGAACTGGGAATCGAGTATATTGTTACTTCCTACTGCTACAGGAACCGTTGGAATAAAAAGAAATAACGGTAGAAACACCGTAAAACGTTTGTGGAGAATTATTTTTTTCATAAGAGCAGTTTTTATTTATACTACTCTTTTTAAAAAATAAAGAAAGTCTGGGCGATGTTATAATGACTTTATATGTCGACCGCTATGCTAATTTTCTTTATCCTCACACTACTGATACTTTTGGCAATACTGTTTATCATGATAGCTATCACTATTATGCTGATCTACAGTGCAGCGATTTCAGCTGTCCCGCTGGTACCAGTACGCCGTAGCGCCCTAAAAACTATCAATGAAGCCTTGGGTATGAAAGCTGGAGATACCCTCTACGATCTCGGTAGTGGTGACGGACGAGTGCTAGTTTATGTCCTTGAAAATAATCCCAATATTAAAGCAGTGGGTCTTGAAATAGGACCTTGGCCAAGGTTGGTTTCGAAAATAAAGCTTAAAAAATACAGTTCTAGAGTTGAAGTTCGTAATCAAGATTTTTTCAAAGCCGACCTCAGAGAAGCGACTCATATCTTTATATATCTCTATCCACCAATACTAAAAAAACTTGAGCCAATGTTTAATGAAAAGCTGACCCCTGGCACCCGTGTGGTTTCTTGTGATTTTAAATTTGAAAATAGAACACCAGATAAAACAGTTGTTATCCCAGAAAATAAAACTCTGTCAAAAAATCTTTACGTATATGACTGGTAACAAAAAACTCCTCAGTTGAAGAGTTTTTTGTTCTTATTTCTTAAAAGGTATTCCGATGTGAGTAAAGAAAGCGATAGCTTCTTCTCTGTTTTTGGCAGTTGTACCAATAGTTATAGCAAAACCAAAAACATCTCGTAGGTCTTCATCAGCTGTTTCAGGGAAAATAGTGTGTTCCTTGATACCGAGCGTGATATTTCCTACACTATCTACCGATTTTGAATCAATCCCTCGGAAGTCTTTGGTTCTAGGCAGGGCGATATTGATGAGCTTGTCCATGAAGTGGTACATGCGTGCACCACGAAGTGTAACAACGAGACCTACTGGATCTCCTTCTCTGGTCTTAAAGCCCGCCACAGATTTTTTAGCCGCACGTAGTGAAGGCTTCTGACCTGTGATCTTTGCAAGTCTATCAGAGACAGTATTGTTCTTTTCTCGATCAGTCTTCATACCAGAACCGGTACCACTTGAAATAGTGATCTTTGTCAGATGTGGCGCTGAAACAGCATTTTTGTATTTAAAATGAGTAAGGGCTTTTGCTGTATTTAATTCTTTTTCTTTAATAAGTTTCATGTTATTTCAACTCTTGGCCACTTTTCTTGGCAATACGAACCATTTTGTCGCCAATCTTTTTCTTACCAATACGGCTAGGCTTACCACCCTTTGGGTCCACGATCATCACGTTTGAAGCATTTATAGGAGACTCTATTTCAATAATACTTCCCTTTGAATCTTTATTCTTTGGCTTGATATGCTTTTTAACTTTGTTAGCGCCGTCAATAACCACCTTGTTGATATCACGAAGTACCTTCAGAATAGAACCTTTTTGTCCTTTATTCTTGCCGGCGATGATTATTACGTTGTCTCCTTTTTTGAATTTCATAATTATATAAATGCGACACTAATCCACGAATTCATACGAATGCCACGAATAGAGTACTCGTTTATTGTTTGTAATGCAAATTGTGGTCTTTTGTTGTTCATATTCGTGTCATTCGTTTCTTATTCGTAATTCGTATCGTGTTACAAAACCTCTGGGGCAAGAGATGCGATCTTCTGGTAACCAAGTTCTGCTAGTTCACGAGGAATCGGACCGAAAATACGTCCAGCTCTCGGTTCCTTCTTGCCTTTTTCAAGAAGCACAACAGCGTTGTCATCAAAACGAATATAAGAACCGTCTTTTCTTCGAAATGCTTTCTTTTGCCTAACAACAACTGCATAACAAACATCTTTCTTCTTTACAATCTTGCGAGGTTCTGCTGTTTTGATTGAGAGGACAACGATGTCTCCAATACCGGCATAGCGACGCTTGGAACCACCAAGAACCTTGAAAATTTTTCCAATTTTCCCTCCGGCATTATCTGTGATTTTTACGATTGATCCATCTTGTAACATAAAATTTATTTACTTACCACACTGAAGTGTTTATCTTTTGAAATTGGACGACCTTCTACGATCTCAACTATCTCTCCTGCTTTGTGAGCATTGTTCTCATCGTGAGCTTTGTACTTCTTGGTGATTTTTAGAAACTTTTGGTACTTTGGGTGCTTTACAAAACGAGTCACAGCAACAACCACAGTCTTGTCCATTTTGTCAGACACGATAGTTCCTTTGAGGGTTTTCTTTTGTGTGGTTGTTTCTTTCATAATTTCCTTTAGTGAGTACTATACTACCTTTTTTCTTGAAAATGTCTAATTTCTACTTAATCTCTGATTAATCCCTCCCAACAACTCGGGTTTTAACCGGAAGTTTGGTTCCAGCTTTGCGAAGGGCTTCTTTGGCTACAGCTTCAGCGACACCGTCAACTTCAAAGAGAACTCTCCCTGGCAAGACCTCCATACAGTAACCTTGGAGCTCACCTTTTCCTCCACCCATCGGCACTTCAGCTGGTTTAGCAGTTATCGGTCGGTCTGGGAATACTCTGATCCACATACGTCCAACTTTTGTGAGGTGGCGAGAAGCAGCTTTTCGAGCAGCTTCGATTTGGTTTGAAGTCAAGCGACCCATTTGTTCACTTTTGAGACCAAATGATCCGAAAGAAAGTTCAGTACCGCGAGTCTCAACTCTAGAGCTCATATCAGTTCTTTTCTTTTGCCACTTTCTAAATTTTACTTTTTTCGGGAATAACATAATAGTAGTTTAACTTTCTTAACTTACCTTCTTCTCATCCTTGGCGAAAACCTGACCTTTGTAAATCCAAACCTTTATACCAATGTCGCCGTAAGCCATGTGAGCTTTTTCACGAGCAAAGTCGATGTCAGCACGCACTGTTTGAAGTGGCACAGAACCTCGCTTCAATATTTCACTTCGTGAAATTTCTGCCCCACCAAGACGTCCACCGATATAGAAACGAACTCCTTGCACACCACGAACAGTCATAACTTTTTCAATCACCTGCTTCATCACACGACGATACGGCATACGCTTCTCAAGTCCTTCGGCAATCATAAAAGCTACGATTTTTGCATCAGCTTCTGGACTTACAACTTCCACAATTTCAAGTTTGATTTCATCTGTAACAGTAAGTTTTGCCCTTTTGAGAGACTTCATAACATCTGTCTTTAGCTTTGTTGCCGCTTCACCGTTTCGTCCGATGATCATCCCTGGGCGTGAAGTCCGCAGTATTACCCGAACAGCCTTTTGACCACGCTCTATCTCAACACTTGAAACATAAAAACCACGAAGTTTCTTTTCTAAGAATTCTCGAATAGTAATATCAACTTTAAGATTCTCAACATAGTGAGCGTCAGTGGCAAACCAACGACTTTTCCAATCGCGAAGGGTTACAAGTCTATGTGCATATGGATGGACAACTTTTGACATATATTATTTCTCGCCTTTTCGGCGAGTCGCCGATGAGGCGACTTTACTTTTAATACCTTTTTCTGAAAGAGCAACGGTAACGTGACTCATTTTCTTTCTGATAGGCTTAGCCACACCCATAGCTCTCGGCATAAAACGCTTCATAACAAGCCCTTGGTTAACTTCAATGTTCTTGATAACGAGGCCAACAGTATCAATACCGTCTTTAGCCGCATTAGCAACAGCACTTTTGATGAGTTTCTTGATCGGGTCAGCTGCACGCTTTGGCATATATGAAAGCTGTACTTCTGCCTGCTCGACACTTTTGCCTTTCACTGCGTGAGCAACGAGGCGAACTTTACGAGGAGATTGACGATAGTTTATAAGTGTAGCTTTCATAGTATTTATTTTTTAGGTGCTGCGTCAGCAGAGGCCTTAGCTCCTTTTGCGGCAGTGATTTCAGATTCCTTCTTCTTTTGATCGATTTCCTTTTGCATCTTACCTCCATGACGAGTAAATTTGCGAGTTGGAGAAAATTCACCCAGTCTGTGACCTACCATATCTTCAGTGACAAGCACTTCGAGGTGAGTCTTACCGTTGTGAACTCCAAACGTAAATCCGACCATTTCAGGGGCGATTTGAGATGCCCGAGCCCATGTTTTAATAACCCCAGCAGAGAGCGGAGCTTTGCCTGTAATCTTTTTCATAAGATTTTCGTCTATATATGGGCCTTTTGCTAGTGATCGTGTCATGTCTATTGAATCATTTGAGAATAAAAGAAGCTCGGTCTGAGCTCCGCATATCTTAGCAAATACTGTAGTAATGTCAACCCGGAAGGGATTATTTGTAAATATCGTGGCTCCCTACTGAGTGAAAGATGACCTGGCTCTGATCACTATTAAATTCAAAAATAATACGGTATGACTGATCTATAGAAAAAGCATGTAGTCCAGCAAGTTTACCGCCAAGCTTATGTGTTTTTAGTACTTTAGTAAAAGGATTATCACGAAAGAGCACCTCTTTTGACTCGGCTTTGCGCTTAATTTCAGCAGGAATCTTTTTATACAGACGAGCAAATTTTGGCGAATAGATAATCTGCATAAAATAGTTAATTAACGCAAATCTCGAAGGCTCTTTAAGACTTTTCCTTTACCGGAAGCAATCTCGCGACGACTCGCTTCTATTTCAGCAAGTAATTTACGCTCTTGCCAAGAGCGCAGTAAATCACGAACAAATTCACTTTTTGAACTGAAATTTCCTTCTTTCGTGGCATCGCTCAATTCTTTGGCGAGCCCAGCGGACATTGATATGTTAACTATTGTTCTCATGGAATGAGTGTAACACATTGTGTTACAGCTTGCAAGTACTTAAAAGATCTTGGGTAAGAAGATAATAAGCCCTACAACAACAGACCCAACAACAGTTAAAAGTACCGCTCCAGCCGCTACATCTTTGGTGTCTTTAGCATATGGATGGTAGTTTGGGCTTGTCAGGTCTATGTCTATTTCAAGTGCAGTATTGAATCCTTCAGCAGCCAAGACGGCAAACATGCAAAGGATAATGAGTCCCCACTCTGCTTCATTAAGATGATAAATAAAACCAAGAACCAAGACAACTATGCCAACAAAAGCATGAACCCAAGCATTGTGCTGAGTCTTAAATATTATTCCTATCCCCCGAATAGCATGCTTGAAGCTCACTGCCCGCGCGACAATCGAGAATCTTTTTTTCTCTGAGAGTTTTTTATCCATAGTTTTATTATACAACTAAGACTTTGATTTTGATTTATAATCCCCTCTAATAATAACAGCTCCGCCATCTTTAATAAGTTTATACAGCAGATAATATCCTGGAGTTTCTAGTTTTCTTTCAAAACCAATTTTCTTGATTTCTTCCATGGGTATATACTGGATCCCTCCATATTTTGTTTTTAGTTCTTCTCCTTCTTGTATGGATTGCACTTCTTTTAAGAACAAATCTTTGTCTTTTTCGTTAAAGATAATTTCTATTTCTCTTCCACCGACAGTAATACTATCTACCATTCTTCTTTGATCCCGGAGTCTTGTTTTACCTTTGCTCGACTTCTTCATTTCCAGACCTTCTAGGAATTCACGACCAAGCTTACCCCCCAGCTCTGTAATATATTTAGCATTATCGGCATTATCAAATTTCAAAGCATCGCTAATATATTCTGGAATATTATTAACTTTTTCAATAGTGATAAAGTCTGCTTTATAATTTTCTCCTCCCTTTACTTCACCATTATAATCATCCACAAACTTGAATCCAATCTCTTGTATTAATTTTCTAAAAGTATATTCATTCGGTAGCTCAATATTGTGGAGCATACTTATAATTGCCCTTCCTCCTGATTTCAATACCCTGTTGGTTTCCACCAATACCTGAAGTCGTTCGTAGTTTTTCTTGTAATACTTAATCGGACTTGTTTGATGAAAAGCAAAACCTAAGTTCAAATAATCTATAGAGCCATCAGCTACAGGGATATTGAGGTAACTAGAGGTGGTAGTTTTATTTGGCTCCACAGAATGAATAAAATGTTCAGCGTTTATATCCATACTAATAATACTATCTTTTATTCTCTCACTCGAAGCTTCCTTGAGCATTTCAGGCCCCGAAGCAATATCAAGGATTCTCAATTTTTCTGGAGATTCATTTCTTTCGTTTATCATATTCTCAAATACTGTTGCAGTAGCTCGAGCATTGTTGCCTTGATAGGTCAGTCTCCCCAATTTCTTATAAAGCTCAGCATACTCAGTGGCCTTATTATTGAGTTCTTGTCTAAACCTCTTTTCTCCAGATTCAAATCCTTCACCGAAGTGAATCATTAGTTTTTCCCAATCACTGAGATATTCTTTAGAAAGCTCACTGTTTGTTTCAACATCATCACGTACCAACTTTGAATCACTATACAAGAGTTTTTTCTCTGCTTCTGTGTTACCAATACCTTTGAGTAATTTTTCTATAGCCTTTTCTTTAGCATTAATATAACGCCTAATTCCTTCTTCAATAGAGTTTTTAATAATTATTGTTTTACTCTCTAGTTGGTTTTTCAATCCTTCTCGGTAAACCCTAGCTTGTTGCTGTTTCTTATCAAATTTGCTCCATGGTTCGTTATAAAAGATAACTCCATCTGCTCCGGAGAAATCAACACCAACATCTGCTGCCTGACCATTCACGAAAACTGCCATTTTTTTATCTCCGATCTTAAGTTCATCTTCAATCCTTTTTCTCTCTTGTTTGCTAACTCCACCATAGATTTTCTCAATAACTACATTTTCGGGTAAATCCAACTTTGGAATAATATTTTTTTCTCCTCTAATCACACCTTCTATATAACTATTCACGAACACTACTATTTTTTCTTTTGTCTTAAAATCTTCTTTAAGTATTTTTTCAAGTGTACTAACTTTAGCACCAACAAAACCTGGTTCAATATTTAAAAGTTCAGGGTTAAGTAAAAATTGCCTAAAGAGAATGATTTTATCCGAAGCAGTCAGCTCATCTTCCTCGAGCAAGATTTCATATATCTCTCGTTCTTCTGGAGAGAGTGTTACTTCTATGTCTGTTTCAGTAAGTTTCGGCATTTCTATACTGGTTGCCAACTCTTTCATTTGAGTGCGCACCAAAAGTTCGGTTCGCAGATCAATCAGGTCACCGTAGAGTATCCGCTTAACCATTTCATTACTATTAAATTGTTTATACTTCTCTGGATATAGTAATTTTAAAATTATCCCAACATCTTTTACTTTATCTGGTACCGGTGTACCCGAAAGCAGGGTAAGATATTTATTCTCACCTTCTATTTTCTCTGCTAGCCCCTCAACAGCTTTTGAACGCACTCCTGATTCAATATTCTTGAGCTTGTGGACTTCATCAATAATCATTACATCAAAGTCTATTTTATGTAAAGCCTCAATATAATGCTTTCCAGATATTTTCTCTTGAGAAATAAGTATATAATCATAAATTTCTGTTTCTAGAAGCTCTAGATCCTTCGGGGACTCAATTGTTAATATCTTTGGGCCCAAATCAACATTAAAATAACCAATCTGCTTACCATTCTCTCCGACTTTATCAGAAAGATAATTCTCCCATGTACCAACAACATTGCTCGGTATAACAACCAGAGCACTCTTTAACCCTAAATACTCCTTAGCAAGAATGGCGGAAGCACTTTTACCTAGACCCATCTCATCAGCTATAAGCATCTTTTTCTTTTCACTAATTTCTTTCATGTTCACCAATTGGTTAATGTCGGGGAAAACTCTACCCTCTCGTAAGGCTTCGATGATACTTGCCGGCTTCTGCTCTCGTAACTCAAAAATCTCTTGATAGTATTTTTTAAGATTACCAACAGCATCTTCTAATTCTTTAATACCACTTGATGTTAGTGTTCTCATAGCTTCTTGATTAAAATATTCTTCAATCAACTCTTGCTCAGTTTTTTCAGATTTATTTTTCTTTTGATTATTTACGAAGCTTAAACAATCATTTTTAAGATTATAGATAATTTCTTCTCGAATTCCTTCTATATCAATCACTTCTCTAAATTTCTGTATATCCTTAACCCCCCACCCTCTTGAAGTAGACATGAAGTCACCAAGATAATCAGCAATAATTTTCTTAACATAGCCAGCCTTCATCCCTTTGTACTGAGGATGGTATCGCAAAATGATATCGTGAGCATTACCAGGCAAGAGTTGCAGTATCTCTCCTACTTTCTTTGCATTTTCGTCATTGGTTTCCTTGTTGCCAATTTCTTGAATAAGATTTTCAAAATTAGTTTTAAGATTATCTTCTTCTATTTCTAGTTTTTTTGTACTTTTATACTTCTCAATTTCTTCGAAAATAATTTTAACTAGCTCTGGCGAATAATACTCATAAATATTGCCCCCCCACGAACTTTATATTCATGAAAATATTCAGGGTTACCTTCACGGTATTTATTTACTACCATATAAATAGGACGGGCATCAATTCCTAATTCATTAACGATAGCCCTATTTGTTTTCCACCCCTCCGGAGCTTCGGGTATATTTTTAAAATCTTTAACTTTTTCTACTATTAGTTTTACTAGTTCTGGAGAGTAGTATTCCCAAATAGGCTTTCCTTTCTTTTTAAACTCCTTAAAATATTCAGGGTGATCACCTCTATATTTATCAGCTATTCTTTGTATTGTTCTTGAACTAGTTCCTAGTTCATTAAAAAGATTTCCATTATTCCTCCAACCTTCAGGAGCTACTTCTATCTTTTTAATTTCTTCTATTATAATCTTTACTAATTCAGGTGAGTAATAATTATTAATATGTGATCCATGACCTTTTATTCTAAATTTTCAAAAATATTCTGGGTTACTTTCTTTATATGGTTTAACTAATTTTGAAATCACATAAAAATCAACATCTAGTTCATTACAAAGAGTATTATTCAACATCCACCCTTTCGGAGCTTCGAGTATATTTTTATCTTTCTCTATCTCACTTACAATGAGTTTAGTAAGTTCAGGTGAATAATGCTCTGTTACCCTTTTAGATTTATCTTTAAAATCTTTGAAATAATCTTCATGAGATTCACGGTATTTATTTACCATTTCTTTAATTTTTGGATGTTCTAATTTAAATTCCTTAGAGAGAGCTGATGCATTTTTCCAGCCCTCAGGAGCTTCTGGTACATTTTTAAATTCTATAATCTCTTTGGTCAAAATCTCAACAAGTTCAGGTGAGTAATACTCCCGAATAGGCCCAGACTTAGATCTTAGGTATTTAAAATTTTTCTCGTCTAAATCGCGATACTTATTTACAATCCTTTCAACCCCGCCCCCACTTATATTAAATTCTTCTACCAAAGACTGTTTAGTTTTCCAGTCGTCTGGAGCCTTCGGTACATCCTGGAATTTTTTAATCTCTTTTTTTAATGCCTTAACAAAATCTGGAGAATAGTAAGTATATTTTTTTCCTGTATCACCTTTAAATTCTTTGGAGTAATCAGTGTATTTTTTATCATACTTTACAATAAATTTATTAATATAACGATAACCAACCCCTAGATCCGTCAGTGAATTTCTCACTTCCCACCCTTTTGGGACATCGGGGAGGCTTTCGTTATTTTTAAATCTTTCTATTTCGGTTTTTTCAAGGTCATTTTTTATTAACTCAACCAACTCAGGAGAAAAATGCTTTCTTATTTGCCCATTTTCAACTCTATAGTCTTTAAAATACTCTGGGTGATCTACTTGGTACAGATCGGATAATCTTTGAATTTCCTGATTATAGGTTTCAAGTTCCTCAGCTAAAGCATTTTTTGTCTTCCAACCATCTGGTGGATTCTGATATTTACTAAATTGTTCGGCAATATATTTTACTAGTTCTGGTGAATAATGTTCTACAACTTGGCCTAAATGTGTTTTTAAATCTTTAAAAGACTCAGGATGGTCTATACGATAATTTTCAGCTATCTGTTTAACTTTTTTGTAATTAATATTTAAATCTGTGGCTATTGTATTGTTCGTCTGCCAACCATCTTTTGCTTCCAGAATTTCTTTTACCTTAGATAAATCCTTAGTAATAACTTCTAAAAATTCTGGGGAGTAATGCTCATTAACTCTTCCCATTTTATCTTTATAATCCTGAAAATACTCTGGGTTATCTTTGCGATACGAATTAGCTATTTTTTTAATAGCTTGATGTGTTTGACCTGTTTTAATTGCTACTGTCTGAGCCACCTCCCAACCTTCTGGAGCTTTTGAAACTTCTTTTTCCAATTTCTCTCTAATAATATTAATTAATTCTGGTGAATAATGTTCACGCGAAGTACCTTGTGTAGTCTTAAAATCTTTAAAATATTCGGGATTGTCTTTACCGATAGTAGTAAGTATTTGGTCAATTTTCTTTCTGCTTACTTGTAACTTAATAGAAGTACCATACTTAGTATCCCAACCTTCTGGAGCGTCCAAAATCTCATTATTTTGAGAAATATTTTCCTGATCATTAAGCGCACCGAGTTTTTCCATGTAAGTCATTTTATCATAAATTAGGTAATAAAATTGGCCTGATTTTTTATCAGGCCAATAGATAAATAACTAAAATTACTTTACTTCTTTAACAGAATAGGCTGTCATTGCTTCCTTAATACCTATAGCAGTGCTAATGGCATGAGCAGTCGTGAAAATACTGCCTTCCACTTCTACACCAGTAATCCGGGCTACGCCACCATCAAGGGTGAAGTTAGGGATTAGGGCGGTTCTGTATTGTATCGCTACCAGAAAGCCGGATTTGATGTCCAAAATAGCTCTATAGCGGTCGCTTATCTTTGATTTGCCATAAGCTTCAACGCTGAGGATTGTAAAAGTAACACCTTTACCCAATAGGGTTTTAAACTTCTTACCTATAAGTTCTCGTGTATTCATAACTATAATTTTTCTATACTATACATTCTTATAAAAATTAGTCAAGTAAACAAAAAACCACCCTTTCAGGTGGTTTTTTGTTTTTATCTCTTTGTCTTTTACCCCTTCGCTACCTACTTCGCTAAAGCTACGCGGGTCAACGAGAGCTTCGGAGGCACAGGTCTTCCAGAAACGAACAGACGGAGATTATTTCAACTTATTTTTCACCTTATTCTCAAGAGCATTAAAAAGAGAAACATGAGCATCAAATTCATGACGAGAAATGAAACGGTCGCCTATTTGAAGTATGTCTCGACGGATGACCTGGAGATTTTGATCTACCATGGCGATTTTTTCATCTTGTTGTTCAAAGCCTTTAGCAACCATTATTGCTAAGTTGTCGAGAGTCATTTTTGATTTAGATGGTATTTTTTTCATACTGTTTAATTATAACAAACGAAGTGCCATGTTCATCAAGCGAAACAAAGATCGAGTGCTTCAGTCAAATTAGCCACGGCTTCCTTTTTTGTTTTACCAAAAGAAGACACATCAAAGTTCAAGCACTGCGCTACCACATGCTTCCCTTCTTTCCAAACAATGTATTTAAGCTGAGTTTTTTTCATAATAATTTGATTATAATACTCTTATAAGACTTTGCAACTGGCAAAATATTACAGACTAAAAACCACTCATTGCTGAGTGGTTTTTAAATGTTTTAACGCTTAGTTTTTCGGCGTGAGACAATCAGGTCATTTGAGTATTTCTTTGGAGTTCGAGTTCTGACACCGTAGGCTTGCTTACCGTGACGAGTCTTAGGTCCACGTCGGAGTCCAATACCCTGTACACCTTCACCTCCTCCGTGTGGGTGATCTACCGGGTTCATAGCGGTACCGCGCACTGTAGGGCGAATACCGAGCCATCGTGAGCGTCCTGCCTTACCGAAGTTACGCAATTTATTTTCATCATTTGAAACAGATCCAACGGTTGCCCAAGCAGTATCTAGAACTTTTCGAACTTCACCTGACGGCATCTTGATGTTGGTGTGACCTTCTGACTGAGCGGCAACTTGTGCAAATGCTCCAGCACTTCGAGCAAGTTTTGCTCCAGCTCCTGGTTTGATTTCAATATTGTATACAAAAGTACCAACAGGAACGTGCTTGATCATCAGACGGTTAGCAACTTCAATAGGTGCTTTCTCTGTTACGATGAACTTATGCCCAACAGTTACTCCTTTTGGCAAAACTACATAGCGCTTTTCACCATCAGCATATGAAGCGATACCAATAAAAGCAGTTCGGTTTGGATCGTATTCAACAGAAGCAATTTTGGCTGGAATATCAATCTTGTTGTACAAAAAGTCTATATCTCGAAGCGCTCGCTTGTGTCCGCCACCTTTGTGAGGAGTTGTGATTCGGCCTTGGTTGTTTCGTCCAACATTTCTTTTGCCCCCCTTAGTCAAAGACTTAAGTGGTTTTGATGCGGTAAGAACCTTTCGGTATTCAATACTTAGTTCATTGCGCTTTGATGGAGTTGTTGGTCTAAATTTTTTCATATTTTTAAATCAAAAATTACATTATATCTATAGTCTTCCCTTTTGGGAGATAGACATACGCCTTCTTACCTCTTGGGCCAAAACTAAGGATACCTTTCTTGAAAGAGCTCTTTGGCTTTTGCATAACAGTGTTTATCTTCAAAGGCTTGTGCTTGTATTGTTTTACAAAAGCTTTAGCGATTTCACTTTTGGTTGTAGAAGGAGAAACATCAAAAAGATAAGCATTGTGAGATTGTACCTTGGCTGCTTTTTCAGTAATACGAGGATTTCTTAGAATAGAAGTATCAACTTTTACTACATCTTTTTTTGTTGTTTTTTCTTTTGCCATAAAATTATTTTAATTTTGCATTAAGCGAATCAATCGCACCCTTTGGATCAACCATGATGATAGTACTAAAATTCATCGCACCTAAAGTATTCATATCTTTAACCAAACCAACAGTTACTCCAGGAAGATTGGCAAAACTTTTCTCAATCGCTTTATCTGGAGCCGGTAGAGCTAAAAGAGCTGTTGTTGGTTTCTTTGAAGTCAATTTTTCAAATCCAGAAATCTTAGCCAAAGAAGCAAGTACAGCTGATGCAGACTTTGTCTTCATTGCATCGAGAGCTAGAGAATCAACAAAGAGTAGAGCGCCATCGGCCTGTTTCTTTGAAAGAACAGTAAAGAGAGCTTTTGTTCGCATCTTTTTGTTGATCTTTTGTGAGTAGTCTTTTTCAGTACGAGGACCAAATGTCACTCCACCACCAACCCAAATAGGAGAACGATTTGAACCGTGACGAGCTCGTCCTGTTCCCTTTTGAGCCCATGGTTTTTTACCACCACCAGAAACCTCAGATCGGTCCTTGGTGTGGGCAGTACCAGCACGCTTGTTAGCCATCATCGCAACTACGACTTGGTGAACGAGGTCAGCATTCCATTTCACTCCAAAGACTGATTTTGGAAGAGCGATTGTTCCAGCAGATGCACCTTTTTGGTTATAAATTGTTGCTTCAAGAGAAGCTGTCTTTTTAGGAGCTTTTTCCTTGATTGCCTTAGGCGCTTTTTTAATTGTAGTTGTTTTCTTTTCCATAATGTTGTTATGCGGTAATACTAACAATTGTCCCTCTTCGACCTGGTACTGCCCCACTGATATAAATAGTGTTTGTTGCAGAATCAACTGCGACAACTTTAAGTCCTTTTACAGAAACTGTGTCCCCACCTGTTCGCCCTGGCATACGCATACCCATAACGACACGTCCTCCAGCTCGTCCTGGTCCTCCACCA
>JANNRS010000037.1:0-15659 GCA_031401615.1 Minisyncoccota bacterium
GAGAAAGCTAAATCTGCCACCGAAAATCCGGAAAGCCTTAGTACCTCCACAGCAAGAACAGCTAAAATTGCAGATATTACTAACACAATCCTTGATAAAACGTGTTGCCTTATTTGACAAACTTTGGATTTCTCTTCAAAATAGATAATGTGATGGATCATAAAATTAAAAAAATAAGAGTATATCCCAAAGAACCAATTGAGTGGAATAATGGCGTTTATTTGGGTATGAGTATGAATAATAAAATGTTCAAATCCGCCGAAACTATTGCAGAGATGCTGAAGCTTATTGGTGAACATACTCATAGTTTTACCCTACTTATAGGGGACTACTTACATAGGTACAATGAGCAAATATTTTTAGGTTATGACGAAGCTGAGGCCATTGAAAAATCAATTGAAAAAGGCGTCTATTTAACAAGTCTATTTAAATCAGTTGCCAAAAATTATTCAGTCAAATACGACTTAAGATATTCCAGTGAATTTAAAGAAAGGTCTGATTTTTTAATTAGGCTTGAAAAATTTAAACAACTGTATCAAGACAACAATCGCTTTCATGAATTGATTAATGATACAGTTAATATTTTTTTGAGACGTCAAAGTGATATAAAAATATCAATTCATAAAGCCAAAGAATTATGCAGGTCTTATCTTTTTGAAGAATTAATAATATTTGAGATGTTGGCTGAAGAAGGATTAAATGTAAATATCTACCCGGGAAATCAGCTCCCATTAATAAAAGTATTGGTATCTGGAAAGTTAAATAATGTCTCAGAAAAACTTGAAAATATACAAGCTATAGAGATAAAATTTCGTCCATCATAAACTATTTTGCCATGACAGCAATTGTTCTTTCTGCGTTAGGTTTATCAATAATTATTTATATGGTTATTGGATTCTGGCACAACAAATCTATTGTTGGTTTAGCCGATATTTTACCCTTAATTAAGGGACGTTTAGCAAAAGTAAAAGGACATTCTGAATTAAGTGCCACAAATGTGGCAGCGTCTATTTCTTTAGCAACTGTCATTGTTGCCTTTTTTGATCTAGTACCCGCACTGGGTCTTTGGCTACTATGGCCCGCGGTGACTACCGCCCTCGGATTTTGGTTATTTTCAATTCTTTCAAAAAGAATATGGGATCGAATGGCTGTATATGATCACCGGCCATCCTTACATGAATTTATAGGTACTGAATTTAATTCAAAAAACGTTGCTTTAATCGCATCAATATGTACTACGATTGGATATCTTTCTGCATTTGCAGTGGAACTTACCGTAGGTTCACGTTTTTTAGCTGGTCTAATTCCAAACATACCAGAATGGGTAACGGTAATTGTAATTGCATCCGTAGGACTGGCCTATACAGCGCTTGGTGGATTTAGAACTGTGGTTGTTTCAGATCGAATTCAAATGGGTTTCATTTGGCTTTTACTTTTTTCTTTGTTGGCCTTTTATGGTATTTATGCTAACTCAACAATTGGTATCCCTCAAGCTATTAAAGATATTCCTCAACCTATTAGAACAATATCCTGGAATAGTGCATTAATTCCATTTGTTATTGGGATATTTATCATGAACCTATTTACCTATATATCTAATATGGGTTTATGGCAACGTGTTGCTGGCACACAAGAGCCTATTGTTATAGTAAAAGGAATGAGAAAAACTGTTTTTCATTCTGCTTTAAGTTGGATATTATTTGCCTTGGTGGCTGTAGGGGCTTACATAATAGTTAAACCAATAGCAGGAGAAAATTTTTTGATTACCTTAATGAATAATATGGTTGATAAGCCCTTGGGCTATATAGTCCTTTTTTGTGTTACTCTAGGATTATATGGTGCAATGTTAAGTACCGCTTCAACGCAACTAATCGCACTTTCACATACTATCTATGAAGATATTTTAGCGCCATTTAGAAAAATGAATATTACAAAGCGAATCGAATCAAAAAAGGAACTCGCTTTATCAAGGATTGTGTTAGTAATATCTGCAATTTTAGCTGTTCTTGCTGTGGAGGTACTAAGGCTTTCCGGATTTTCGGTGGCAGATTTAGCTTTCTCAATTTATGGTGCGGCACTTGGTTTGGTACCTGCGATATTATTTAGCCTTTTTGTTTCTAGAGAAAAATTAAAACTTCTTGGGAGTTGGGCTATTGCTTCAATAATTTTGGGTTTTGCTTCTGCATGGATTTCTGCATTCTATGGCAAAATAACTGGTAATGGAAATTTAGTGTTTCTTGCTCCTCTTTTTGGATTCTTTATTTCAGCAATTATTCTTTCAATTGGTTGGGCGGTTCGTAAAAAGGACACTTCACTTAGCATTTAAGAATAGCGCCACAACTGCGCCATGCCACTAAGCCTATAGAGCAGGGGGAGGCGACAGCCTCTGATCTATTAACCGCTGTACGTCCTTAATGTTGTGCCGTAACAGCGTGGAGGCAAAATAAAAAGATAAGGGCTTAGTGGCCAGCAGGTGGCGCACCCGCCACCAGGCACAAGAAAATATCATCTACGCTACTGTGCGAAAGCATACTTTTCGTAGTTGCCGGTAAAGTGGCGGGGAGAAAATGTGGAGGTGCGGAAGATGTGTGATATATGAGTGAACAGCGAATATTTCACACAGATTTAGAAGCACCGGACGAAGGCGACTGACTGCAGCTAAAAATCATGACAGCTATTGCGAGGGGGACTTTCCTGGGCGAAGCCAGGTAAGACCACCCGAGCAACAGGCATAGCTCTATGATAATAGTGCTATGCAGTAGCTGGCGTCATTTTTATGGCAAATGAGGGAGACCGAGACCTTTCTACCTCATTTGTAAAAGTAAAGCAATCACCAAATTCGTAAATTTAGGCAGATAGAATTTAACTGGGTTCAGATGTAAACTCAATATTAGTATCAGATATGTTTTGATTACTTTGGTTTTGCTTCCGACAATGTAGCTCTTGCTGGATCAGGCTAATTTTTAGTCTGGATATTTCAAATTCTTCCTTCGTACCCGCACTCATTAGTCTGGTATACTCTGCTGTATGCGTTGCCAACATATCTAACAGTATTTGAGTGTCTAAACTGGAAACATCCTCCATTGCTTCAGGTATTAGTTTTATCCCTTAGTCATAGCAAAACCTATGCGGGATATGTTAACCGAATTACTGTAACAAAATTAGGAAACTTGTGTAAGTTTTTTCCCTTTTTGTGTATAAAAAAGGATACACATAGCTTATAGACGCCTTAAAATTTATATCCTTTATAATTTCCATTAAGCTTTAACTTGAGCCCAATCAAATATACAAAACATGGCTGACCTGACTTGATGTTAGATAAATAAAAAACCGGGGGGTAATCCCCGGCTTCAACTTGACAAGTCTATGAATTTTTCACTTCTGCGAAGCTAAAATTTCTTTTTTTTATTTTAAAGAGAAAAACCTCAAGATTTCCTGTTGTTTTTCTTCATGTTTTAAAATATTGGTTGACCTTTAAAATGCCCGTATGGCCCTAACATAATTTAATTGATTCTTCTGTGGGTTGTATGAAGAGTTATAATTAAAATCTCTATCCCATGCTCTGAAAGAAATATTTTCTGTTGAACTCCAATAATTAAAATTGCACAAAAAACAACCAGGAGGGAAACCTCCTACAACATTTTGTTCACTGCATAAAGCTTGTAATTGAATACCAGAAGGTAAAAACCAGTCTGTAAAGCCACCCCCTTGATAATCTCTGCAAAGTTTAGCGGCATATGAACCGCTATTGCCATATACATTTATGATCGTAGTTGTATTAGCAGCCCCATCTGTTGCACTGATCGCATTGGTAGCTGTTGTCCACATGCCGCCCGGAGCCCAGGGGATGGCCGTTCCTTGGTCTGCTAAAGATGATATCCATCCATGTATACCAGAGCCGTCAACATTAAATATCATCCCGCCTCCATGCATCAATCCAATAGCGTAACTAGTAGTCAGGGTAATTTGATTTCCATACCCTGTACCATAACTATTCGTAGCATAGGCCCGATAGTAGTTCGTAGAGTTGGCTGGCAAAAAAATCCGGCTACTAAATCCTAAAAATCCAGGGCCCTCTGTGGTTTTATTATTTGCAATTGTAGGATTGGGTGTTGTTGACCAACAAACTCCTCGTTGTGTTATGTTTGCTCCCCCTTCCCAAAGGTTGGATCCGCCACTAATCCATTTGTTATTGACTACATTAACTGGATCTGTGGTCAGTGAGGGCACTCCAGGGGTGGCATTTACTGTGAATTCGTTACCATAGCCTGTACCTGTTGCATTAGTGGCATAGGCTCGTACATGATAGGTTTTACTAGCCAGTAAATTGGTCATCGAACTACTAAAATTACCATTGCCTGCTCCATCTGTGGTTTTAGAATCCGCAATAGTGGGAAAAGAAAATTCTCCCCAACATACTCCACGGGCTGTAATAGCTGAGCCACCATCTGAAGTTATAGTACCTCCTGTTTGAGCAGATGTAGATGTAATAGCACTTGGCGCGGTGGTGGTAAGAGTGGGTACGGTTGGTGTTGAACCTGTACCAGGGCCTGGGTCGCTTTTTGAACAACCGCTAATTAATAGAGTTACTGTTGCACTTAAGATAGTTAGTGCGCATAAAAAATTCCTTTTCATGATGCATTTAGTTTAGGTTTAAAAAATAAGGAGTTATATCCTTTAGAGCAGCTTTAAACGCTAGTAATTACGTATGAACAAAGGATGTCAATTCCTCTTTCAAATATAATGATTTAAATTAAAAAAGCTACTTATAAGTAGGAATTTATAAGTGGTAACCTAATAGGAGCCTATTGTTTTATTTTACTTTATGAAAAGCAAAGGTAAAATCACTTCAAAAAAGAAGACCACTGAGTTGAACTCTGAGGATTTGCTTAAGAAACTGGGCAAAAGAATTAAAACCCTAAGAATCAAGGAAGGACACACCAGTTATGAATACTTTGCGTATGAACACGATATTCCCAGAGCCCAATTCGGTAGATATGAACAGGGTCAGGATCTGCGGTTTAGCAGTTTAGTGAAAGTTGTTAATGCCTTTGGTATGACAATGAAAGAATTTTTTAGTGAGGGGTTTGATTAGATACTGCAGGAGGGTGTAATGCGGCGATGGTATATGTTTGCCTGGATAAACTTATTTAATCAAATTCTCTTTTCGGCAAACATATATCAGCGCTGCGTAGCCAAAGCCGCCCCTTAGACTTTAACCATTTTAAACTGTTTCAGGCGGCTGCGGCAGGTTTTAGATATTTATTCCAATAAATATATTTAATATGAGAAGGCCGGTTGCCAGAAATAAATCATGATAGTTATTGCGAGGGTACTTTCCTGGGCGAAGCCAGGTAAGAACCCGAGCAACAGGCAATACCTCTATGATAATAGTGCTATGCATCAGCTGACGCTATTTTTATGGCAAAGGATGAAGACCAAGACCTTTTACCGGATTTTATTTAATATATTGTCGTCATTAACTATGAGGTTTTTTTATGAATTCATTTGGGAAAGAAATTATTCTAAAAATAGAAAATGAAAGAGTTTCATTTAACCCAACTTTTTTCATAAATATTAACCAAACAAATATCCCAAAGGCCTATATTAGCTTTAAAACTAACATTCAAATATTTTGGAAAGTTGAGATGATTGAATTAAAGGAGGATTGCCTTAAAGTAAAAATTATTGATTATGAATCCAAGGAAGTCAAACAATATAATACCCAAAAGCTAAAGAGACCATTTACAAAGTTAGAGTTTGAAAATAAGTTTGATTGGAGTAAACTTGAGCCACTGCTTTATGCTTATACTTTAGGAAAAATTGGCTATTTAATTCAAAATAAAGCTATACCTGAATTTGTTCCAGTTAAAAAGAAACAAATAACCCATCAAATTCCCTATTTTGGAAAACCTGTTGAAAGAAAAATTATTACAACTTTTGCAATTGACTTTACTAAGGCTGAATTCAAATTAGGGTATGTTCTCTTTAAGAAGAAAATAAATTACATAGACAACCCTATTGAATTTAAGATACCCAATCAGCATATTTTAGCAGAGTTTGATTATGTAAAAAGTTGGTTTGCAAAAGTTTTAAAATGTAAAAAATTTACAGTCGAAGCAACAATAGAATTGGTAAATGAAAAAATTCAAAGTGTTGTGGCAACGTCAAGCCAGATTGATGCAATTACTCCTGAAATATTAGACAGTATTAAATATCAGCGGACATTAGCTATTACCAAAGAACCGAAATTAAACGATCTAGACAAATCGTTATTTACAACTTCTGATATTTATTCACAGTTTGAATTAGAAACAACAAAAGGAAATGTATTTCAACAAACGGATGAAGATCTTTTGAGGTTTTTAATTGAAAAAGCCAAAGTTCGTAATAGAGAAATGCTTCAATATTTGTCAAAAGAAATTCAAAGTAAAAATCAACCATTGCGATATACACTGCATCCAAATTTTGGGTTTTTGTTTTCTTATAGTGGCGAAAAGAATAACCATTTTATTTGGGAAATGTTAAATTCTAACGCTACTTATATATGGAGTATTTCAAAAGGAGAAAAAGAGTTTGCTTTACAATTAAAACGAATAGAAAACGTAATTAACACAATAAGAGCAAATAACAGGGAAAAATATAAGCGAGAATATAAAAATAACAATCTTGACAACGACTTAATTTTTAGAGTTATAAACCATATGGATATAGGGTCAGATTTTAAAGATGGGTTTTTAATTTGGAGAAATAAATTAAACGAACAACTCATATAGAGTGATATCCATCGTTAAAATTGTTTTCTAAATCAATTATTAAATTTAATCCGTTTCCCTAGAATTACTACAAACCTCTCTTTCCCGATTTAAAAATTACTTATATACCAGTCTGAGGGTTTCATTTTTACGCAGAAAATACCGTATTACTACCTATCCTTTCAATTGCGTTTTAATTGAACTTTGAGAAAAATGAAGTGAATGAAATTTTTATTTAAATCGGCACCAGTTACTTTTGCTCCAGATGAACTTGAAATAATCAGGCTAATTTGTGAACAGGATTTTAATGAAGAAATCGCCACAAAACTTTTAATTAGCCAAAGAGTTATGGAAAGAATGCTAAAAAGAATTAAATCTAAAATGAAAGTAAAAGGTACAGTGGGAATAGTTATATATGCGATTAAAAATGGTATTATCAATTGTAGCATTTAAAATAAGCTTTCTTGTAAATTGGATGATATTGTACCTGGATATCTTCTTGAAATTTCTTCCTCAACTAGATTTAGGTTACTTCCAAAATTTTTACGTGACTGATAGATCACTTCTTTTTTAAAAGAAGTTGATATCTTTTGGGCAGGCGTAGTAATTGCACTAAAAGGTTTTGATGTAGCTCCATCAATCATTAGTTTTAAATACATAGAATACTTTGGCAGGTTGACTAAGTCCTCTTCGTTAAAAACTGGATGCACTTCCTGTGCTAAGTGTTTAGCATCATCTGCCCCTACCCTAAATATTATCATGGTACCAACATTGCCAAATATGGCATAGCGAATCTTCTCGTGAATCTGTTCTATATACTGATGAGCTAAAAAGAGGGAGAGTTTGTATTTTCTGGCTTCGGCTAATATATCTGCAAATGATAAGGATACAAACGAATGCATTTCATCGACATAGAGATAGAATGGTTTCCGATACTGCTCTTGTTGGGTTGCCCGGCTTAGCGCTGCCAATTGTATTGCATTTACCATCATACTGCCAAGTACTGTGGTGGCATCTTCGCCCAACTTTCCTTTAGCCAGGTTGCATATCAATATCTTTTTCTGTTCCATCACTTCAGGGATCTGAAAACTCTTAGTTGTTTGTCCGATGACATTTCGTAGTTGTGCGATGGCTGTAAATAACCCGGTCTTATTTAAAATCGGGCTAATGGCTTCTGATTTTAATTGTGGGGGGTATTTATCAAATTCATTATGCCAAAATGAAAGCAGGTATTGGTCACTGCAATAATATAGAACCCTTTTACGGAAGTTGTAGTTGGTTAAGAGGGGCTGAATATCTAATAAGCTAGCATCAGGATAAGTAAATAGGGTTAAAATCGTATAACGTAGAATATATTCCAGCCGTGGGCCCCAGGAATCAATCCAGATCTTTTTGAAGGTAGCTATCAGCCCAGCTACTACTAAATGCTGTTGATCTATCGGTATATCCTGTAGTGGATTAAATCCGACAACATGAGTTTCATCTGCAGGGTCAAAATATATAACATCGTTGATCCGCTCTTTTGGAACATAGTCTAATATCTTCTCGGCTATATCACCGTGAGGATCTATCAGGCAAATGCCATTACCCCGTTGAATATCTGAAATAGCCAGGTTCAATAACAGGGTACTTTTCCCTGTTCCAGTTTTTCCAATGACATAAATATGGTTTAGCCTATCTGCATCTTTTATACCAAATTGTTGTTGCTGGTTACGCCAGTCCGTTATTCCAATAGGAGTAATATTGTCCACTCCACAATTCTACTGGCTTGAGTAATCCCCTGTAAGGCAGGGTAATTTGTGGATTATGCAAATTTCCCTCTCTTATATAATGACCTGTTCTTTGTAACACTGGGGATGTTATATGAAAAAGGATCTCCAACAACTTTTTGAACAATTCATATATGAAAGTGAATTCGTAAGAAAAATAAGACCGGAAACTCTCCGGGGCTATACACAAGCCTATAAAACATTTGAAAAGCTCACCCCTGACCTATCACTAGATCATCTTCATACTTCTACCATCATCAATTTTTTTAGAAATCTCCAAGAACGTAAAAGAATAGTTGGGAAAGAAACTATTAATACCGGGGTTAAAAAATCAACAGTCGCTACTTACTGGACAAAATTAAATGCATTCTTTACCTGGTTAACAAGAAATGGGTATTTGAATGAGAATCCATTCCAAGGAATGAAATTCCCTTCTCCATCATATGAGGATAAAAAGTATTTACATAAAGAAGAAATAGAGAAAATTCTCACAGCAATCCATATCCATCACAATGACAATATTTTATTGCTTAAAAGAAATCTAGTACTAATTCATCTCCTTCTTTTTTGTGGATTGCGGAAAGAGGAAGTCATGCTTCTACAAGTCAGGGATATTGATTTTGTATTGAAGATGATAACAATACGGAGCGAAACCTCTAAGTCTGGGAAAACTAGACTAATTCCTTTGCATTCGTCAACCAGTATGTATTTGAAAGACTATTTAAAAGAACGCAAAGAATATACCACTCCTTATGTGATTGTTTCTAATAACTGTGATGACAGACTTACTTACCAAGGCTTAAAACATCTTATCGCGAAGATTAAGAGGGTTTCGGGAGTTCATTTTCATTTACATCAATTTAGGCACACGTTTGCAGTGAATTTTCTTAGATCAACCAATGACATTTACAAGTTAAAGACAATACTTGGTCATAAAGATATTCGTGTCACTACTCTATACCTCAGATGCTTGCCACCAGAGGAATTGCGTGGTGATATTGAAGCCATGAACATTGATAATTTTATTTAATCAAGATAGAATCAAGATAGCCTGTTTCTTATCAATAACAACCAATTGTAACGGCCACGACATTCTTAAAGTCTGTCGGGAACAGGTCATACAACGGGAATATGATTTTGATGCTGTTTGTTGATTATATCCTTATATATCAACCTATAGTGCTCAGGATGGGGCTCGAACCCATGACATCTCCCTCTTCAGGGGAGCGCTCTACCAACTGAGCTACCTGAGCAAGTGAGTGGCAATTGCGAGCTCGCTTGCATATTGTCCGAACGCCGCTCAGGAAAGCTTTGCTTACCTGAGCATTATTTTATTCTTGAAGCCCTTTGAACTGATCAATGAGACTGTTTATACTACCATAGTCAGGTATAGAATCTTTAAATCTTTCTTGAGATTCCTGAATACCAGTATATGTTTCCATCAATTGATTGATGTATGGTTGAATATAATAGAAGGCACCAAAAGTTGCTAATATAATTAGGCTCCAATAAAAAATCTTAAAAAGTTGCCCATTTTTCTGTACTCGCCTAATACGAATAAGAAGTTCCTGGTTCTTTTCTAATTTCTCCTCAATACCCTTTAAACGAGCATCAATCAATGGATCCATGCATCTATACTATCATAAAGAGATATAAAATCTAGCCCTTTTTAAAGAAGCGTTTTGATAAATAAACAGCCAAGGGGGTCAAAACAGAAGCAGTTATCATAAGCCCTAAACCAATATACTCTATGTGTACAATAGTAAAATAACCCGCAAAAGCATAGCCTATGGTGGTGATTAAACCTCCCCAAAGAATGCTACCAACAAAAGAAAACAATACAAACTTTTTATAATTCATATGGCTAACTCCAGCCAAAAACGGAGCTACTGTTCTGACAATCGGAATAAAACGAGATAGGATGACCGTTAAAGATCCATATTTTTTATAAAAAGATTCTGTTTTAATAATATATTTCTCTGGAACCTTTTTTAAAATTTTTATAGAATCTCGTTTATCTCTAACTATTTTTCCAAGATGATAGCCCAAAATATTTCCAAAGAATCCAGCTATGATTATTACTGGAATAATAATTCCGAGAGAAATTATTCCGCTTTGCGCCATTAACCCTAAAGTAAAAAGAAGGGTGTCCCCTGGCAAAAAGAAAAAAGCTACAATACCGCTCTCAGCAAAAACTATACCAAAGGTAATAAGATAAATTAGTGGTTCTGAGAATGATGTAAGTATATCCATATTTTATGTGTCCCTAGCACGAACCCGCCGTCGCTAAACCGCTTTGTCGGGCAGGTCGAACTTTGTAGGGATTGTGGCATTTACCCCGCCATTTCATGTCCTCCCACCAGGAATCGAACTTGGATCTTTTCCTTAGGACGGAACTGCTCTATCCATTGAGCTACAGGAGGATATGAAATGGCGGGGTCCATTAAACTATAGGGACAATAGTCTACCAATAATTATGAGAGCAAAAGATCTGATAACATTTTCTCTTGAAAACCAACAAGAACAGTATCACCAATGTGAATCACTGGGACTCCGAGTTGACCTGAAAGTTCTATTATTTCCTTCCTTTTTTCAGTATCAACCCCAACATTGTGTTCTGTATAAGCTATGTTGTGAGCTTTAAAAAACTCCTTTGCCATGTGGCAGTAGTGACAATTTTGGGTGCTATAGATAGTAACTTCTTTCATAATAACTCTATTATAACATATTAATGCAAACCCAAACCAGACTTAAGACTATCCCAAAAACGTTTGATAGCTGGCTTCTTAGTATTCTCAGGCAAGACTTCTTCATTGGTAACCACGATCAGCCCTTCTCCTTGTTTTAAAAGCCTATATTTATCCCGAAATATACGCTCCTGACCTTCAGGGGTATCAATATAGTTATTCATATCAGTAACGGCGACTTTCTTCTCCTGTAAAGCTGACTGCTCCTGTTTTAGACCTTTTATATGCTTCCTCATGGCAAAATACTTGTTCATAAGCCCCAAAACAGAAGAAAGAAGCAAGGAAAACAATAAAATAGCCACAATAGCCATCAGTATTGATTTAGCTGAAATAGGGCGTTTGCGATTATCTGATTGCGTTTTGGTCATGGCTTATGATACGATGCTTGAATGCTATTTAATCATAACAGAAAAAGAGTCGCTTTGGCTTGGAAAATCTTCTCAATTATCATGATTATTCTTATGGTTGGACTCTTCACTCCAGGACTATTTCTATAAATCACCCCATTAATCCCTGTCTCTCATCACCTTAATAAAGACATCGTGAGGGATATTGATGGATGCGTGCTCACGCATCTTTTTCTTACCCTTCTTCTGTTTATCGAGCAATTTATTTTTTCGACTAACATCTCCCCCATACATGTGTTGGGTGACATCTTTTCGAAAAGCCTTAAGTGTTCGTGAAGCAATTATTCTACCCAAAGCTTTAGCCTGGATTTTCATGACCACTTGCTGACGAGGCATAATGGCTTCTAGTTTTTCAACAAAAGTTTCGGCTTCTTGTTGCATCCGACGACGAGAAATAATACGAGTGAAAGCGTGCATCAGTTCGTCACCCATGACTATATCTAAACGTATAACATCAGCATCTCGCATAACACTTCCATCATAAGAGACCGAGCCATAACCACTCGTGATACTTTTTAACTCATCAAAAAATCCTCTCATCAACTCTCGAAGTGGTACCACAAAATGAATCCGACTTCGACTATCACCAAACTGCTCTATATCTCCTACTGTCGCTTCATGGTCATACAAAAATGGCATTAAGATACCAACATACTCAAGCGGAGTAATAATAGCAGCAGTAACCCACGGTTCAGAAACACTGGCAACAGTCCCGTCATCAGGAAAAAGGTGCGGTGAGTAAACTGTTCGCTTTTCACCACTTCGCAGTATCACTTCATAAGTAATAGACGGCAGTGTGACAATCAGCTCAATATTGAACTCACGTCGTAGTCTCTCAGTAATAATTTCCAAGTGGAGCATTCCTAAGAACCCACAACGATAGCCACGTCCCAGTGCTCCAGAGACCTCTTCTTCGTACGAAAAGGCACTATCGGATAGTCGTAGTCTGGCAAGCGCCATACGCAATTCATCAAAGTCATCCTGACTCTCTGGATAAACTGATGCCCAAACAACTGGCTTGGGTTGTTTATAACCAAGTAAATTTTTAGTAAATTTCTTTGGATCAACTATTGTGTCACCGACAGAAGCGATACCTGGCTGTTTGATACCAGTAACGATAAATCCTATTTGCCCAGCTTCCAATTTATCAGTGTTTGTTTCTTCTGGCATAAAAACACCAACGTCTAGCACTTGAAATGTTTGTTTGGCTGCTGCAAAAGCAAGTGTGTCCCCACGTTTAACAGAGCCGGAAAACATACGCACAAAAACGATAACCCCTTTGTGATTTGAATAATTAAAATCAAAAATTAAAGCTTGCGGGTCTTTCTCTTCGGTGTCTTTCGGCGGGGGAACTTTTTCAATAATTCTAGCCAAAAGATCTGGAACACCTTCACCTGTTTTTCCAGAAACTTTCATAACTTCGTTTTCCTGACAACCAAGGAGTGAGCATATTTCAAGTGTTGTTTCCTCAACCCGTGATAATGGTGAGTCTACTTTTGTTAGTACTGGAATAATAACCAACCCTGACTCTTTAGCCATACCGAGCGTGGTCAGCGTTTGAGCCTGAACGCCCTGTGTTGAGTCCACAAGAAGCAGTGACCCTTCTACGGCCTTGAGAGCTCTAGAAACCTCATAAGAGAAGTCTATATGCCCAGGAGTATCGATAAGGTTGAGCATATATTGTTCACCACCAGACCCTGCCTGCGCAGGCAGGTTATACTGCATACGTACAGGCTGCATTTTGATAGTGATACCGCGTTCGCGTTCAAGCTCCATAGAGTCGAGCACTTGCTCCTTCATTTTGCGAGCTTCAATAGTGCCTGTGACTTCAAGCATCCGGTCAGCCAAAGTACTTTTACCATGGTCAATATGAGCAATAATTGAGAAATTCCTAATATGTTTTAAGTCCATAAATGTGTCCTGCACCGCGTAGCTTTAGCGGAGTGGTGGCAAAACTATACCACAAAAAACTCTTTCTTATAAAGCTCTTTGTTCTGGGACGATGACTTTCTGCTTCCAGAATTTTGATTTGACCGTAGCCATAAAAAGATGAATATCTTCGTTCTTGAGAGCAATCAAAATAATGGCATATATAAATACACCAAAGAGCCCTGAGAGTACTCCCTGCAGAAGCACTCCCACAAATCTTGCTTGGTCTACTCCTACTCCGATAAATGAGAGCAATACATAAATACCTGTAGCGGCGATGACGCTAGCTGAAATGGTTTGAAACAATGTCCGACTAATATCGTGAGGGTGTTTGATATCTCGATAAGAAGCATGGAAATATCTCCAAAGTAAAATAGCATTGGTGATCTGACCAATTGAAAAACCAAGTGGCAACAAAAGGACTGACGCTCCACTGACACCGTCAACACGTAACACAGTAACAATAAGTTGTTGAAATATTGGACTGTACTTAAATAAAATCAAGAGTCCAGAGGTAGCAAAGATAGTAACAAATAAACCAATGAGGTTTATTTTCACCGGTGTCTTAGTATTACCTTGGGCATAAAAACCTCGGACCAAAAGTAATATCATACTTTGGGCAGCGACAGAAATTGAAAATAAAGCTAAAGCTCCAGCAACAAGTCTTGTGTCGTTCCAAGAGAAGACTCCCCCGCCTAAAAGTACTCTAACGATCTGTGCTCGAAGGACTATAAAGAAAAGAGTACACGGAATAGCAAAGAAAAGAATATTTCTTGTCGCTCTATGAACGAGCGATAGAAATTCTTCACGTTTTTTTTCTTCAAATAGACGACTGAGTGTTGGAAAGGCAGCCACGGCATAAGATATACCAATTATCATTAACGGTGTCGTTTGGATATTGTACGAGAGCTGAAAAACTGAAATAGAGCCAGCCACCAAGAGCGAAGCAAGGGCACTCATAGCAATAAAAATAATATTGTTAATAGAGAGACCCAGAGTTCTCGGTAATGACTGAGACGCTACGGCCCTAACCATTTTCCAATCAATCGCTCTTATGATTCTTGGAAACTTCCCTACTGACAAAAGCGATGGTATTTGTATTCCAACATGAAAAAATGCTCCAAGGATCACTCCAAAAATAACTCCAAGGATCCCAAAGTGTGGATATAGAAATACAATACCAATAACAATACCAACATTGTAGAGGAGTGGGGCTAAAGCAAATGATAGAAACTTTTGTTTTACTTGGGTAAAGGAACTAAAGAGGCTCGATAGCCCAAAAAGAAATGGCGAGAGAAGCATGACCCGAGTATAGAGAACCAAATCATTATGTTGGGCAAGAGAGAACCCTGGAGAAACGAGGCGTGAAAGGTATGGCATCAAGATAAAGACAACAACTGAAATTGTAACCATGCCAACAAAATAAGCTGATAATAAAGAATTTGAAAAACGCTGAGTTTGTTTTTCGTCGCCCTTTTTTATATGGGACATAATGAAAGGAATCAGAACTGTAACTGAAAAGAGTGATGCTATCGAATTGTAGAGGAAGTCAGGAATACGGAAAGACGCATAGTATACGTCTAGTGCCTGAGATGGCCCAATAGAAGAAGCTAAAAAACGATCCCGAAACAGCCCTATAATTTGAGACAATATAGAAAAAATAGCAAGAACTAGGGCGGCCTGGTTCATTGTTGTTATATCTTTATTGAGTAGCTTCAAGAGCTTTGAGACCATAGTAAGATGAATTAGTTTGCTGGTGCCTCTGGGGTTACAGTGTTAGAGCTTGTACCATTTTGAATTCTTTTTATTTGTTCATCTACTCCAGCAACTTTAGGAAACTGTTTCTTAAAAGCCTCTAGTTCTTCTACTGCTTTTGCGCGGTTACCACTTAACTCTAATGTTCCAATATAGGAGAGGTAGGTATTGGCATTATTCGGATTCAACCCCCTAGCTCGAGCAAAAGCATCTAGTGCAGAAGTATAATCTTTGAGCACAATATATGTATTACCCAACAAGCTGTAGCCCTGTTCATCATATGGGGCAATTGCTACA
>JANNRS010000038.1:0-20990 GCA_031401615.1 Minisyncoccota bacterium
TCTAAAAAACAAAAAACCATCCGCCAGCTGGCGGATGGTTTTTTGTTTTTGAAGAGGACTTATCGGTTGCCCTTAAATCCTCCTTCTTTTTTCTCGCTTGGACGAGCGATGTCGACGAAGATCTCTCGTTCGTCGAGCATGCTACCGTTGAGCTTATCAACTGCAGCTTGGGCTTCTGCATCACTTCCAAATTCGACGAAGCCAAATCCTTTTGATTTGCCAGTCATCTTATCTGTTATGATGTTTGCAGAAGTGACAGTTCCGGCACTTGCAAAGTGAGCTGCTAAGGCATCATTGTCGGTCTTAAATGAAATACTACCGACGAAAACTTTATTACTCATTATTTATGTACTTTATTAGCTATTCAATTTGCAACGTACGTTCGAACAGTACATTACAATCTTCAAATTATATCATGTGGGGCTTGTATCTACCCAAGGCGCTATCTGTGGAAATCGTTTTTTATGGATTTCGAGGTAGGAAGTAGTAAATAGGTGGAATAAATAAGAAGAAGTAAGAAGCCTCTACTGAAAAGAAAGAACTAACAATTGCCAAGGTATAGATAATAGGGCCTACCAAACTTCTTTTAAAAGCCACAGTGCTGTGGCCTTCGTGTTTGTGTACGAAAAAGCGCAAAAGAGTAAAGCTAACAGAGTTTCCGAGCAAGATGAAACTATAGGTCAATATACCTAGCGGGTTACCAGGGTTTTCTGCTACCACTGATGTGGCAAATGGAATCAAGGTTACAAACATTAGAAACAAAGTATTGCTCCAAATAATTCTTCTAGAGACAGTTTCAATACTCCTAGTGAGTTGATGGTGGTTGACCCAGAATATAGCAATAGCTATGAAGCTGAGTATAAAAGTAGCGACATTTGGAATAAGAGGAACCAACTCCCTTACTGAAAGATCAAGTGTAGTATTTAAAATATGTGGGACTTTGAGTTCCAAGGCCAAGAGGGTAATAGCAATAGCAAAAACTCCATCACTAAATTGTTCAAGGCGAGCTTTGTGTATTGGTTGCATGTTTTAAATGAAGTTAGCTAAGTAAGCAATGAATAAAATAGCGGCAACAGTTCCTAATAACTTTTGGGCTCGAGATAGTAGGGCAATAATAACAACAGCAATAATAACTTTAAACAATCCTAGAGCTAGAAGCGAAGCCCAGATAGTTTGAAAAAATGTTTGAATAAATGCCATATAAATACAAGTATAACACTGTCGCTAGAAGACGAAAGCTTTTGGGGTAAATATTTTGAAAAACAAAGGCCACTGTAGTATAGTAGTTTTTGTACTTAAGAAACGAATATAGGGCTAAAGCATCAAATATTTTGATGCTCGCCCGACCAACAAAGTTGGTCTAGGGAGGATTGGATGAGTGGTTTAAATCAACGGTTTACTAAACCGTCGTCCCTTTAAAGGACCGTGAGTTCGAATCTCACATCCTCCGCCAACACAACTAAGTATCGGAGACGACTCACTTGCCCTAGGGTAAATGAGACATCCCACTTACTTAAAGTTGGAACAAAAAATACACGAGAAATCGTGTATTTTTTGTTATTATTAAACATATGGAATTATCTAAAAAATCGATTGTAGATTTAAGAAAAGCAATCATAAAAAGTTATGGCGAAGATTTAAGTAATAAGCTAAACGATGAAGAGCTTAATGAAATAGGAAATGCTTTATTAACCGTTACTGCTGAAGCACTTAAAATTAAGATGCGGGATGCAAAAAATAAGGAATCTAATCAAGAATCAAAGTAAGTTCTTTATCTTTATATACGATCTTGCTCCGCAGATTCGCAAGTAGTTCTCGCTTCTCCGTCACAGCTCCTTCTTTCAAAATATACTTAGCGTAGTTTCGTATATCTGTATCTTGTCTGTTGCCAACCTTGTCCGTACTTCCAAGTACTGACCTTTGGAAGATATTGAATCTTGCTATCTCGTCTTCAAGTTTTTGTCGCATGCCAAGTTCGTTGATATTTACCTTATCTAAAATCTTGAGCATCTCAGTTATTAAATCCTCTTCTCGTATATATTTATTCTTACAATCTCTATCTCTCGATCTACTACATGAATAGTATATATATTTTGCATGTGTGCCATCTTTGAGTTGTTTCCACTTTTCTTCCGCTGATATTCCACTACTACAGTATCCGCAAGTAAACAGTTTAGTGAATGCAAATTCTTTATTCTCTCTTTGTATGTTGTCTCGCTTCAGTTGTGACTGTGCTTGTTCAAATAACTCCTTAGTGATAATTGATTCGTGTTTTCCTTGATACCAGTTACCGCTATCTTTCGGATACTCAAACATTCCGTAGTAGAAAGGGCTTTCTAGAATTCGATATACTCCTGCAAGAGTAAGTGGTTTATTTCCTCTGGTATAAAAATTGGCTTCAAATCGAAGCCAATTGTATATCTTTCTTCCACTTAGTTTTTCGTATGCCACTCTTTCAAATATTTTCTTTACCAGAGGTGCTCTTAGGTGGTCTACCACAAGCTGACACTTTTTATCTACATCTCTTTGATTCAAATATCCAAGAGGTGCTACTCCTGGCCACAATCCCATTTCAACTCTTGTCCGTAGTCCTCGCTTCACATTTATACCTCTATTGTCATTTTCAAGTTTTGCTTGTGATCCAAGAATCATCAGGAGAAACTTTTCGTTTGGATTGTTACCAAATGTCTGCCCAAAGGTTCGTATCATCTGTAGTTTTCCTGCATCCATTAGGTCTACAATTCTTCCAAGGTCTCCTGCATTTCTCGATATACGGTCAGGTGCCCATGTCAGGATTCCGTTAAACTTTCCATCTCGTAGTTCTTCTATGATTTCATTAAACACTGGTCGTTGCCCAGTTTCCTTTGCACTATGAGATTCTCGCTTCATGGTGACCACTTCAAGCCCCTCACGGTCTGCTAGTTGGAGCATTTCCTTGATTTGGCTATCAATACTCAATACCTGACGTTCCTCTGATTCTGTCGACTTTCTCGCATACAGGCAGTATTTCACCTTTATCTCAGCTACTGTTCCTCGAGCTGTCATAGCTCCTGGCATTTGATCTAATGTTTTCATATACATACATTGATGACGCAAACCCTCCGAAGAGTCTAGTGCGACTCATCAACATACTGTAGACAACTTGAATAGGTTATAAAGCTTGGTCAAAAATGTTATAATTGAAAAATGGACAAGCATCCAGAAATAAAAGAAATAATTGAAAGTTCGAACATAAACTTCTTAATTGGAGCTGGTTTGTCTGATCCATTTTTACCGCTTTTAAACACAATTGAAACAAGACTTACTGCAGAACAAGATGAAGCAAAACGTATACCGATATATAAAGAATATTTTGAAAAAGTAATGTGTCCTAACTTGGATATTATTGAAAATACTGTCGATAAAACAGATGGTTCTGACTTTCAGGTAACCTATAAAAGATACAAAGATTTCTTCGAAGCAATTAGCTATATTTTACTAAAAAGAAAAAGTACAATTTTAAGTAAACAAGCCAATATTTTTACTACAAACGTTGATGTCATGATGGAGACTGTAATGGAAGATGGAAATCTTGATTATAATGACGGTTTCTCTGGGAAACTTAATCCGATGTTTAGTTTAAGTAACTTTAAGAGATCAATATTAAAAAGAAGTTTACATTTTGAAAATGTTTCGGAAATACCAGTTTTTAATCTTATTAAAATACACGGGTCTTTGACATGGAATAAGGACGGAGAAAAAATATCTCTTTCAAAGCTAGCTCACTTCAATAAAGGATTACTTACGGTAAGTGATACTGATTTTAAAATTGGTTACGATAAAATTGCGGTTGTTAATCCTGAACCAAAAAAGTTCAAAGAAACAGTTATAGACTTAACTTATTATGAATTACTAAGAATGTATTCCAGTGAGTTAGAAAAAGAAAACAGTGTTCTTTTTGTAATGGGATTTTCAATGGCAGATCAGCATATAAAAGAAATTACAATTAGGTCAGCAGATTCAAACCCCACGCTAAAGATTTACATATTTTGTCATAGTAAAAGTAAATTAGCAGAGATGGAAAAGACGATGAATGTTGGACAGCTAAAGTATTCAAATATTGAAATCATTGCCCCTGAAGATGATGAGATTGCCAATAAATACAATTTAGGGAAAATAAATGAATCTTTTTTTACAAAGATTTCTCCAATAAAAAAAGATGACAAACCCGAAGAATAAACTTGATACGGAACTTACTCGAGAATCAATTTTTATAATTGGGCATGTTTCTTCTGTGGATGGAAGAATTGTAACTATTAAGGTAAACAAGAATAAAAACCACTCTCATATTGTTTACGAAGGTAAAACTGTAAAAAACGTTTCCGTGGGTAGTTATGTAAAAATAGTTAAAGGTTTTATTAATATCGTTGGTAAGGTTGAAGGAGAGTCAACCAAAGAGGAGAAGTATTTTAATAAGGAGTACAACAAAGAAGAGACGCGTATTGATCGCACACTGCAAGTATCATTATTTGGACACTTTGATGATGATTGTTTTAAGCAAGGAATTAAAGAAATGCCCCTCATAGACAATGAATGCTATGTTCTAGATAAAGAAGAGTTCAATACACTCCATCAATTTTATGGAAAAGACAGTAAGACAATTACAATTGGTGGACTAACAGAAGAGCCTTCACAGAAAATAAAACTAAGTGTAAATAAAATATTTGCTAGTCATATCGGTATATTCGGCAATACGGGTAGCGGTAAATCAAATACACTAGCAAGGATATATACTGAACTTTTCAGTAATCATAATAAAGGTGATTTTAAAACAAAATCAAAATTTGTAATCATTGATTTCAATGGAGAATACGGAACTGCAGATGTTATAACACAAGATAAGGACGTTTATGAACTATCAACAGGAACACCTAGAACTGGAACTAAAAAATATCCAGTTAATAAGGGCGAGATAAGAAAATTAGAAGTACTCGCTGTTCTTTTAGAAGCAACCGAAAAGACCCAGACACCATTTTTAAGCAGAGCTTTATCAAACAAATATTTAGATGACGATACAAGATTTAATTCTAACGTCATTTCAAATATCGAGAACATATTCAGAGACACTTTTAGCAAGAAAGCTGATAGATTTTTTGGTGGGACAGGATTTATTTTAGAACTGTGTAAAGACCTAACAAATTTAGTCGAGTTAGACGCTCAAGGTAATAACCCAATAGAAAGCTTAAGAAATTTAATTGAGGCAAATTTAAGTCATAACGCTAGTACTTCAGACTATTATTGGGGAGCTTCTACGGGTGCAAATTATGACAACACTACCCCAATATATGACACCCATATAAAACCTTCAGTTGATGTTCTTATTTTTAAAAATAATGAGTTTAATAAAATTAAACTGCGTATTGTTCTTAATTATTTTCATGAAATTATCAAAGGATTTGCTAATCAAGAACACATAAGACCACTCATTGGTAGAATGTTTAAAAAACTTAATATGCTTGAAAAGCTTGTTATTATAGAAGACACTCCAACAACGGTAACAACGAACAACCTTGTGGTTGTGTCTCTTAGAGATGTTAATACTGAGATGAAGAAAATTTTACCTCTCATAATTTGCAAACAGCTATATGATGAAAAGAAGGCAGATGAGGATAGAAATAAATCATTGCATATAATTGTAGATGAGGCACACAATATACTCTCAACATCTTCTCAGAGAGAAAGTGAGACCTGGAAAGATTACCGACTTGAGACCTTTGAAGAAATAATAAAGGAGGGTCGAAAGTTCGGCACTTTTCTTACTATTGCCAGCCAGAGGCCATATGATATTTCTGCGACAATAATTTCTCAACTTCATAACTATTTTATTCACAGATTGATAAATGATAATGATATCCAAGCTGTATCAAAGACTGTTGCATATCTTGATAAGTTATCATTTCAAACAATACCAATTTTATCAGTTGGTAGTTGTTTTGTTGCTGGATTAGCCTCAGATCTTCCCGTGAAAGTAGATATAGATCTTCTGGAAAAGAAAAGGCAACCTGCAAGCGAGACTATTAATCTTGAAACATCTTGGAATCTATAAAATAAGTGTTGGTAACTAAATTACACTTAAAGACACATCTAAGCTAACATCAACACATGCCTAAAAAATTATTAGAAAACATACCTAAAAAGCCCCATTTTACAGACAAGGACTTTGCTTTGTATCTTGGTAATTCTGTCGATATTCTTTCTTCATTACCAGACAATTCTATCGATATGATTTTTGCGGATCCGCCTTATATGCTCTCAAACGGTGGATTCACAGTTCATGCAGGAAAGATGGTAAGTGTTGATAAAGGTGACTGGGATAAAAGTAAGGGTTTTGAAAGTGATTATGCTTTTCATAGACAATGGCTTGAAGCTTGTCATAGAGTTCTGAAACCACATGGCACTATTTGGGTAAGTGGTACTTATCATTCAATTTATCAATGTGGTCATGCAATCCAATCAATAGGATTCCATGTTCTTAATGATATTACTTGGTTTAAACCTAACGCCTCGCCAAACCTTAGTTGTAGATTTTTTACAGCTAGTCACGAGACAATACTTTGGGCCAGGAAAGACAAGAAAGCAAAACATGTTTTCAACTATGATTTAATGAAAAACGGTGAATGGGCAGAAGATTTTATAAAGAAACCAAACTTACAAATGCGTTCTGTGTGGGCTGTTAATCCACCAAAGAAAGAGGAGAAGAAATTTACTAAACATCCAACACAGAAGCCGCTATCTCTTTTGGAGAGAATAGTGTTAGCTAGTACAAATAAGGGAGATATAGTTTTAGATCCTTTTACTGGTAGCTCGACCACTGGATTAGCTTCTAAAAAACATGGCAGGAAATTTATTGGTATTGATTTAGAAAAAAAATATTTAGAACTATCAAAGAAAAGATATCAAGATATGTTCTCTAATTAAAAAATACCGCATGCGGTATTTTTTAATAGTTTACAATTACAACCTCTGATATTTTTCCTCTCTTATCTGATTTTGAATTTATCATCCTGTTTGCGTATACAGGTATTTGTTTATATTTCGAATATATTTCTTTTATAAAGGGAGCACTTGAGTTACTTAACATTACACATACTCCACGTTTATCTAGTTCTACAAATAAATCTCGAAGTTTCATTTGGTCGTCTTTTGAAAAATCATCTTTATGGTAGCTAGTAAAACTAGAGGTCTCTGATAAAGGATAATATGGTGGGTCGAAATAAACAAAATCCCCAGTCTTTGCTTTCTTTACTGCATCATAAAAAGAACCGCATGTTATTTTCGTATTCTTTAGAGATTCTGATACAGCTAATATATTTTCCTCATCTACAATTTTAGGATTCTTATAACTTCCCATTGGGACATTGAAACCACCTTTTGAATTTTCTCTATACACACCGTTAAATGCTGTTTTGTTAAAAAAGAGAAAATAGATTGCTCTATTAAAATCATTAACTTTAAGTGTGTTGTATTTTTCTCTTAAGGAGTAATAAAATTCTTTTCTTCCATCTGTATCTTTTTCTATAAATTGTTTCTCTAATTTCTTTAAAGACGAGATAACCTTTTTAGGATCCTCCTTAATGCATGAATATGCAGTTACAAGAGTGTGGTTTATATCATTAATACTTCCTTTCTTTGGTTGTAAGTTAAAAAATACTGCTCCACCACCAACAAAAGGTTCAAAGTATGTATTGAACTTTTTAGGTAATAGTGACTCCATTTGGCCAAGTAATTGACCTTTTCCACCAACCCATTTTAAGAATGGTTTTGCTTTAACATTTTTCTTCATCAAGACTCTATTTTAACATTTTTTTGGATTATTTCTTAATTGTTCTTCACTCTAATTTGTGCGATAATATATCTTATGAAAACAGGAGGAATTGGTGGAGCAAATACAAAAACAGGACTTGTTTTTGAAGGTCGCGTAGATATACTCGAAGTGTTTAAACGTGTCCCTGGGTATAAAGTACATGCTGACGGAACAATCCTCTTTAAAGATAAAGTTGTTGCTCATCATTTAAGAAAGAGTTTGCTCTATAAATTCTTAGAAAGTAAAGGTGTAGACTACAAAGATATTTTTTCTAAAAAACTCTTACCTGATGATGCTATATATGTACCATCTGCAAAGATGCTTTACATTATTGAAATGAAATTTCAAAAGGTTGCAGGTTCTGTTGATGAAAAATTACAGACATGTGATTTCAAGAAAAAACAGTATACAAAACTTATGAAGTCTCTCGGTATTCAAGTTGATTATATTTACATACTTAATGATTGGTTCAATGTCCCTGCGTACAGAGATGTCTTGGGATATATCAAGGAAGTGGGGTGTGATTATTACTTCAACGAAATACCTCTTAATAGACTCGATTTGCCTAGTGAAAAGTAGCTGTTGGTAACTAATTACCATTAATCCTAGAACTAAGCTAGAGTACAATTATACCAACGAAAATGGTATAATTCGTTTACAATTGAATAAGCAGACCTAACCTCTAGAAGCCTTGTGTTTCTAGAGCACGGTCAATATCCGCTAAAGTGTAAAAACCTCCTCACCTGGAGTCACTTTAGCGGTCGTGTCTGGAAACGGATACGGGTAGAGCAATCTACCATAACAGGTGAGGAGATTTTTGCATCTCCTTGCTTGTTTATTATCATAAGCAAAACTAAAACCGCTAAAGTTTTATGAATAAAATAATCAATAGGATTTTTAATCCTACCACTGCACTCGTAGTAGGTGTTCTCGTCCTACTCTCTGGAGCTACTCCAGGACAAAGTCAAAACTTTGTCACAGGTTTCATTATTATAATGGGTACTCTTGCATATCGATCAGCCAAGAAAAGAATTGCGTCAGGAGCTAAGAACAATACAAAGTTCGCTTTTGAAACAATAGCAATGATTGCCATCGTTCTTGTTATCGGACTTCAAAATAATCTCGGTAAAGTATTAGTTGAAGATCCATTTCCAAACCTTGTAATCCCTCTCATCTTGGTCGGCTCATATATCTATATCTTAAGAAAGAAATAGATATATGAAAATAATAGAAAGTTGGTTACTTATTATCTTTTTTGCAGTTCTTATTTTTGTCTTCAAGCAAACAGAGATTGCCTTGTTCATATTGGCCCTCCTCTGGATAGGAAGCAGGGATCAAATGCATATCTTGAAAAAGCTTTTTGAAACAAAGAAAAATTAGTATCGATCTATAGTCTCGTCTTCTTTCTCACTTTCTGGTTTCTTAGGTTGTTTACCAGCCTTAGCGTGTGGTTGAGGAGGTTCTCTAGTTCCATTCAGAACTTCTTCTGCCATTCCTTCATACTCTGGGAAACTCTGCGCCATCTTCCTGTAAAATTCAGCACCTTCTTTTCTTGAAACCATTTTCAACATCAACTCCTTTTTCTCTTTTCCAGTTAGTTTTCTTTTCTTCTTTGCCTCAGATTCAAACTTCTTTTGACTCAACCATATTTCTCTTTCGTAGAAACTTCTAGGTTCTTCGTCAGAAGAGATCTCATTTTTATGTTTACTCGTGCCACAATATGTACATGTTTCTCCTGCTTTCAATTCCCGATGATCATGTCGTGGTTCAACATAGGTAGTTCGTACAGGCACATATCTCTTGTTGTTATTTTGTAACCAAAAGCGGGTAGCATTAAAGTTCTCACCCTTAATCATTTTGATAAGTGTCGCTTCAGCTAAGTCGTTAATGTTATCTCTCCCTTGTCGCAGCACTTTCTGTATCTGATCTCTAAAGTCTTTATCTCCACTCATCCACCTGTAATAGGTGGCCCTCGAGATTCCGACTTTTTTGCAGGCGAAAGAGACGAGCGGCGTTTCCCGCAAGTATTCGATGAATTTAGATTTTTCATACGTCTTACTCATGAGTGATCTTAACTCTCTTCTTGCCAGTCATCTTCTCCCAACGATTCAGTATCACCTCCGCATACACAGGAGACTTTTCCATAATGAAGCAACGACGCTTTAGTTTAGTCGATGCAATGAGAGTAGATCCTGAACCACCAAATGGCTCAAGAACTAATTGATCCCGTGTGGTTAATACTTTGATATATGGAATCAATATCTCAATTGGTTTTGTACCAAAGATAATTCCTTGCCCTGAAGACTTTTCATCTGACGCATTGAAATCAATGAAGTCAGTCGGGCAGTACTTTGCTCCTTTCTGGTATCCTTCCCACTGTGGGCGACCAGTAATAGCGAATAAGGCTGTCTCATATTCATTCTGTACTAATTCCTCATCTTCGAATTCAACATCAGGTGTCCGCTCTTCAGTTGAAGTACCTACCATTGCTATATCGTACTTAGAGAAGAACTTATGCACTCCTGCATAACCTTGATTGCGATTCGGTAAATGCCAGACAAGCATGTTTCTGACTTTCCAATGCTTCTCCATTTCCGACCAAATAGTTCTGATATTCTTCCAATTTTCATACACGATGATCGAGAAATTCTCAGCTTGAACTTTATTCACATTCGCCATCCATAGCTCGGTGAAGTTGTCAGGCAAAACATCGGTTTCCAAGTACCTGCGATTCTTCTTTGAACCAAAGCCAGTAACTGCTTCGCCGTTCTTCTTGGTCTTGCCATGAAGGTAATCAAGAATATACGGTGGATCAGTCATAACCATATCTATCTTGTTCTCACCACACAGTTTGAGCATATCCTCTTCGATAGTAGAGTCGCCACACATGAGGCGTGAGCCATCGAGGTCATACACATCACCTTTAGCTACAGTGATATTTTCAATACCAACTTTTCCTAATTCTTTTTTAAGATCAAACTGTTCTTCTTCTAAGTCTTCCTCAAACACTTTATCTAATTCAACAGAATCAAATCCAATATCTTGGAGGAATGATTCATCGAATTCAGCAAGAAGTGCCATATCGAAAGAACCAGTGTTTTTGTTAAGACGGATACACAGTTCTTGCTCCTTTTTAATGTCAGGGATGTTTACATAGATAACAGGGATTTCTGTATATCCAAGTTCTTTCAGAATGGTGTATCTGAAATGTCCTCCGATGATAATATTTTTTCGACCCTCGAAACCGTTCGCTAGGATTGGATCTACTAGACCAAACCTATCAATACTTTCTCGCAGCTCTTTCTTCTGTTCCTCAGACCAGACACGAGGGTTATACTCGGTCAGTTTTAGATCGGCAAGTGGTACTTGCACAACCTCAATGTTATTTTTTATCATAAACAATTTTTAGTTAATGTTTATGTATGCAAAAGAAAAACATCCATACCTTCGTAAAGACATTATTCTGGTTTACATACGTAAACGTGAATAATATATTTGCGATGAGACGGATGTCTGGTGCGAACCTCTTTCGTGAGTGACGGTGTTCAAATTTGAACTGTGTCGAATGAAATTGTTCGGCGAGTAAACTGTGTCTGCTTTTGCTCTAAGTTACCTTAGTACATACATTATATCAAACTGAAAAACCTTGCATAGGGTTATAATATGAATTCTTGTAATTTGGTATAATTAAAGTGTTATGTTTTGCACAAACTGTGGAAACAAAACTCATACAGAAGATAACTTCTGCGGAAACTGCGGTAAGGCAATTCAACGTAGTAGCGTTTTGGAAGTAGAAAAGACATCTCCTAAAATAGAACCAAAATATACACCGCCAGTTTATAAAGAACCAGTGTATACACCGCCTCCTGTTGAACCCACTCGTCGCAATAGCCAAAGCGATGCAAAAGCTGAAAAGAAAAAGGAAGAACGTAAAGAAGAGTTAAGAAAATTGTTAGAAAAAGAACGAGGACGAGAAATCACAGATCATGAACTATTTGAGGCAGACCTTTGGCTTACCAACTACGCCAAGATTATGTATGATTTTGCCCAGACAGATTTTCGAAGAAAGAGAAAGTTGGAAGAAAATCCTAAAGGTTTTCATCTTGAAGGCAAAGGATACACTTGTTGTGTTTGTCACAACTCTGTCTCCGATGAACAGACATGGTATGACGAAAATGGTATCAAATGTTTGACTTGTCAGGATGCGTTGGATAAAAATATAATTCCAGTTTCAGTTATAACTGATCGTGAAAGTTGGTATTCAGTAAGTGATTTTGAAAGTAGTTTCTTTATGAAATCCAATGCAGTGAGGAGGTTCGTAAAAGAAGGTCTTTTAAAACCACGAATCATTCCAAACGCTTCAGGCAAAACTCATTTCCAACTTTTCCTTATTGAAGACCATGAGGGCATCTTACCTCCTAAAGAAGTGACAAAGTGGCCTGTAGTTAGATTCAAAAAAGATGACAAATACCGATATCACTCAGAACCTTGGTTTATGCATAAAGACCCTAAAGAAGTCTTGGGTGATTACAAGATATTGGAGTATATGGCGACCCTCAAAGAGAATGAGATAAAGCAGTCATATCCTGATTTAAGTTTTGAAATGCACGCAGGATCAGAGTCTATATTGAAAATTGATTATATTGATGAAAAGCCCGAAGAACCTGTAAAAGAAGAGATTAATACAGACTAACTTTTACTATGATTTTCCTTAGTTAAAGTTAAGTCTTCAACTTTAACTAAGGGGGCAAAATGAGCTAAACGGTCTTTATTTCTCTAGGTGTCTCATTTGTCTCATTTTCGCCTAAAACCATTTGTTTTATTACTTGGAGATAGCGACTCACTTGCCTCAATGAGACACTCTAAAAAGTGCTATAATACCCTTACAAGGCCTCAAGTCGTGGGTACTTAACTCACATGGCCCGCAATTTTTAACGTAGTAAAAAATCGTGAGGATAGAACATGAACTGCTTCATGTTCGAGTGAGATTCGAACGGCGGAGACTTGTTTTGTCAGCAGGCAAAACAGTCGAGCCGGTGCCCAGACCGAGAGCTGTGACTGACAGCCCGAGAGTCGAGGGAGAAAAGCCTCATGGCGGTCTCACATCCTCCGCAACTACATTTATTCTTTTTTATACAGCAAAGCGATGATCACAAAAGAAAATACTATGAGCATGTACCAAGAGGTGAACATGTGAAAAGAAACAGGCTTCCAGCCAAGAGTTTGGTCGGGGTAAACCCAGGCGCGGGCGAAGGTGCCTATTTGTTCGGCAAGCCATAGAAATACAGCCATTAGTCCTGCAGCAAAAAGGGGATGGATTTGATATTCTCTAGTTGTTAAGTTTGCGTAGAGTTTTGTTTTCCAGAACATAATAACCAATAATCCAAAAAGGATGTAGCGCACGTCATAAGTAAAGTAGTTGGTGAAAAAGTTTACATATATAGCTATCGCTATTAAGCTAAGTAAAAGTTTTGAAGGCAGATTAACAAAGTGAAATTTATTGATTCGCCAAGCTCGAACAATGTAAGAGCCAACAGATGAATACATAAATCCAGTAAAGAGGGGAACTGTAGCGATAGCAAAGTATGAGGCTTCGGGGTAGACCCAAGAACCAACCATAGGAGAAGTTTTGTAGATTTCCATAATCATGGCGAATATATGAAAAATGACAATCGCCAAAACTTCTTTCCATGTTTCGAGTTTTGTAGCGATCAAAATAATTTGAGTGACTATAGCAATAATAAATAAAAGATCATATCGATAGATACCTGGTATATCTATATATTTTGTTACGATTAAAGCGGTCAACATGATGCCACCAAATAGGGCAGACGATGCCTGCTTTTTGAGAAAAATAAAAAATTGTTTAATATTACGCTTCATATATTACTTGGGCAGAAGGGCCACTATACTATAGCTTCTTATTTTGTAAAAGGTAATATTCTGAACACTTATTCGTCTGTAAGTATATGAAAAAAACATCAATTATCGCTTTTATGATCCTTATGCTCTCTGTCGCCCCTATGGCGCAGGCGCTAAGTATGCCTATTTTGCCAGTAAATGAACCTGTTGTTAGTAATATAACTAGCACTACGGCCAATGTGTCTGTCCTACCAGCAATGATAAGCACTTTTACCTCTGAGCAATTAGCGGGGCTGTATTTTGAATATTTTGAGACACGCCAGATCTGCATCATGATTTATCCGACACCTGAGAACTGTCTACCAAAGAAAACAATAAAAGGTCAGACAACTGCAGTTTTGCAAGGACTAAAACCAAATACTGCTTATACAGTTAGTTACAAGTCAGACAACACTATCGCTTGTATCCAAGCACCATGTCCTGGAAATGAAATACAAAGTGGCTATGTAGAATTTACAACTTCTTCTGGTGTGGTTAATTTCTCAAGAAATCTAATGTACCGATCTCGAGGAGCTGATGTCACTGCACTTCAGGACATACTTCGTGATAAAGGTTACTTGGGTGTTCGAAGTACTGGATTCTTCGGTATTGCTACCTTTAGAGCTGTAAAAGATTTTCAGAAAAATTATATGCACATCTCACCAACAGGATTTATTGGATCACGAACACGGGAAGCGCTCAATAACCCCAAGGGGAGTATTTCATTAAATAGTGGAGAATATTTCTCTGGGATCATTCAATCTGTTTCAACAGCATGTTTTGCTGACGGTGAGTGTAGTATCACTATCGATGGCAAGAAAGTCATTACAACTATCGGGTGGTCACAAGCAATAGTTGGATCAATAAAGGGGTCAGTTAACAATATCGGCGATATTGAGACTAACAAGATTGGTTCTAGGGCAAAAGTTTATGCTAAGAAAACTACTGATGGTTACACTCTTTACGGAAATGCTGGCTATTATATAGAGGTTCTCTAGAAGACAACTGTGTTATTATGTTAGGGTTAATTACCAATTAATCTAAGATTTTATGATTTATATTATTATATTAATAGCTATTTTACTCCTTGCTATGCTTCGCCAGATCAATGAGTATCAGCGAGGAGTGGTTCTTACTATGGGTCGGTTTTCAGGCATCAAGACTCCTGGATGGAAAATCGTTGTACCGATATTTCAACAAATGACAAAGGTAGATATGCGCGTCAAAGCTGTTGATGTTCCAGACCAGAAGACTCTAACTAAAGACAATGTTTCTGTTGGAGTAAACGCTGTTATTTATTATAAAGTTGTAGATTCGGGTAAAAGCGTGATCAATGTTGAAAATGTTCATTATGCAATACTTCAACTTGCTCAAACAACTATGCGTAATGTTGTCGGTGAGGTAACTCTCGATCAATTACTTGCTGAGCGAACACATGTTTCTGAAAAGATTCAAATGGTTGTTGAAAAAACTTGTACTGAATGGGGGATAGATATTTCAAATGTAGAACTCAAAGATATTGCTCTTTCTCATGATATGGAGAGGACTATTGGAAAGGTGGCTGAAGCACAAAGAGAGCGTCAGGCAACTGTTATCCAGTCCGAAGGAGAAGTTTTGGCTTCAGAGAATATGGCCAAGGCTGCTGGTATGCTTGCTAGCACCCCTGGGGCGCTACACCTTCGAACCCTTCAATCTATAAATGATATGTCTTCAGACCAGTCAAACACTGTTGTTTATATGGTTCCTGTCGAAGTTCTTAAAGCCTTTGAAGGATTTAAGAAACAATAACCCAAAACAAAAAAATCCCCTAAGCGGAGCTTAGGGGATTTTTTCTGAGTTATTACCAGCTTGCGAGGATCAATCCAAAGATGATGAAGCTAACTAAGTAGTAGCCTGCTTGGATAAAGAAACTTTTCCAAGCCAATGATTTTGGTAGGTTTGACCAGAGTAAACCCATGGCAATAGTTGGCATGATGAAACCAAGCCAAATAGGGATGACTCGTATTGCACCAGAGACATCAGTCCAAAGCGTTACATAATGAGATAAGATCCAGATTTGTAGCAGAGAAAGAAGAAGTTGTAACAGATATGAAGGAAGCATTTTCTTTTGCACCTCCTTTTTCTTTATCGGGTCGTTCATGACAGACTCATCAACACCGATGATCTTCATCCAAGCTTTGCCAAAGAGGAGAGGTCCATACCAAACACTTCCTAAAATCATCGAAACAACAGCACACACCAAAATCGCTAAAAATGATATTTCCATAAAATATTATTAGTTCTAATATTTATTAAGTATATCAAAAAAATCTTAACTTTTCTTTTTTATAAGGAAGGACCGTCCTTCCTTAATTTCGAACTTTGGCGGAGACGGCGAGATTCGAACTCGCGAGGCTGTAACACCTGCCTCCTTAGCAAGGAGGTACGTTAGACCACTCCGACACGTCTCCTTAAATCATCCCTAAGAATGACCAGGCGACCAAATCTTTGATTTGGTTTAGCCATACATACATATATAATGTATGTATGTGAGTTACTTTATCATAGCAGAAGTCTTTTTTCTATCTTCTCTTATATCCATGTGCTAAGGCAATACAGATAATATGTTTCGCGCCGACAGATTTGAGGGCTCGCATAGCTTCAAGGAAAGTTGCTCCCGTTGTGGTGACGTCATCAACAATCACATAAATTTGTTTAGAATTAATATTTCCCCGAACTCGCATTGTGTTATGAATATTTTTAATACGACCTTCTTTACTTGAGATATGGCTCTGGGGAAGTGTCTCTTTGTATTTTTCTAAAATATCCCGCACTTCCGTCATTTCTACTTCTTTTGCAAACCACCTCGCTATCAAAAAACTTTGATTGAAACCACGAGACTGTGTTTTCTTTCGATATTGTGGTATCGGTACAAAAATTACTTTCTCTGGAGTAGCCGATTGCAATTGTTCTGAAATAATATCAGTGATCGTTTCTTGACCTTTTTCTGCCAAGAGTTTTGCTTCCTGACCTCTATGAGAGTATTTCAAATTCCAAACAGCGTGGCTCACTAATGGATGCCCATAATTGTAGATACCATAGATACCGTCGTGTTCAGTAATACTTGAAAGGGGAATGCTGGCTAGGCAAGGGCGGCAAATAGCCGGCCCAATAGCGCCACAGCTGGCACAACTTCCTCCAAAGAGGAGGCGCTTAATATTCCGCCAGATGGCGGAATGTATAGTAATTAAGTTAGTTTTCATTTATAATGGTATTTATATGGATAGTATACTAGGCGGATTAAAAAGTTTCCTCTCCAGCATTTTTGGTGCCAAAAAGGACGATGTGGCTGTCGGCATAGATATTGGGACTTCTTCTATCAAGGTAGTCCAACTTAAGAAAGAAAATGGTCGAGCAGTGCTCGATACTTATGGTGCGCTCGCGCTTGGTCAGTATGATGGCAACAATGGTGCTGTCGGACAAGTAACCAATCTTGAACCAGAAGTTTTGGCTAAAGCACTTACTGATGTTTTAGCAGAGACACATATTACTAGCAAAAATGTAGTGCTTGGCTTGCCGTCTATTTCTTGCATTATTTTTATTTTACAATTACCAGCTGAGATTGAAGAGCGTGATTTGGGAATTGTGATCCCAAATGAAGCCAAGAAATTTATTCCAGTACCAATCACTGACGTCTCACTCGATTGGTATATTATTCCGCGTCGTGAAGATTCTGGAACAGAGTCTCGAGTACTATCTGAGAGTGGTGGAGAAGCTAAGATGTCAATTCTTGTTGTCGCGACGCTAAACGAAACATTGGTCAAGTACACAACTCTTATGCAAAAAGCCGGTCTGCCGATGGACTCACTTGAAATTGAAGTCTTCAGTCATATTCGTAGTGTTCTAACTCGTGAACTTTTCCCAGTCATGATCATGGACATCGGTGCTTCCAAAACTAAACTCTCTATTGTAGAGCATGGTGTTGTCGAAACATTCCGTCTCGTTAATAAAGGTTCTCAGGACATGACGCTCGCCATCGCCCACTCGCTAGAGCTAGCTTTTGATAAAGCTGAGACTATAAAGAAAGAGTATGGTTTAGTTGTCAGCCCAGAGCACCCACATGTGCCTGAACTTTTAAAAATTCATCTCTCTGATATGTTCCAAGAAGCCAACGCTACTATTTTGGCCTACGAAAAACGCTACAATAAAAACGTTGGTAAAATTATTTTCACTGGTGGTGGAGCTATGACCAAAGGTCTCTTGGATTATGCCAAACAAAGTTTTGCGGCTGAACTCATCATCGCTGAACCGTTTTCAAAAGTTGACTCACCAGTTTTCCTTGGAGGCGTTTTAAAAACTACTGGACCAGAATTTTCTGTGGCTGTTGGACTCGCACTCAAACAACTTCAGTAATCCACTATAAAACTTGTACAAAACAAGAGTAAATAGTGTTATACTTATTTGTATACATGGAGCCAAACACCCCTACATCTTTTATTCCAAAACGTCCTATAGATTCGAGTATGACACCTTCGCCACATCATAGTGGAAGCGTTGGATTACTTTCTCTTTTAACTTTTGTTATTGTTCTTGGGACAGCAGTAGCTTTTGCTGGAGTTTATTTATATGAAAAACAGTTGGTTTCTCAAAAAGCTAAATTAGAAGCTTCTATAAAGCAAGCCCAAGATGGGATAGGTACCGAATTTGTCTCTGATATGAAGAGGCTTGATGCTCGTATTGATGGGGTTAAAGAATTGATCAAAGATCACGTTGTAGTGACTCCTATATTTGAGGCACTAGAGGACTCAACACTTCGAAGTGTTCAATACAAAGACTTTAGTTATACTATTAAAACAGATACAACAACTAAGGTATCTGTAGTGTCTGTTGATTTGAATGGTAGTGCTAAAAATTATGCCACCATTGCTCTTCAGTCAGATGCTTTTTCAACAAACCCTCTTATTAAAAATCCAATTTTTTCCAATTTGACTATTGACGATAAGACTCGAACTGTAAATTTTAAACTGAACTTCTCTGTTAATATGACAGACCTCTCATATCAAACTTTTATTGACAGTATGATAAAAAAGCAAACTTCTACTCCTTCAGCCCCGGCACCAGTACCAGAAACTAATCCTATAACACCATAAAAATTATGAGATATATATTTTTACTAATAATAATAGGTTCATCAGTTGGAGTTTTTATCATGCTTATTAACCCACGCTACAAAGAAGTACAAGTAATGAAAAAAGATGTTGCCAGCTATACTAGCAGACTTGAGACTGCCCAAAAACTGAAACTCGGAAGAGAAGAGCTTATTGCAAAGTATAACAGTATTTCTAAAGCTGACTTGGATAATCTTAAAATATTACTCCCGGACAGTGTTGACAATATTCGACTGATCATCCAAATTGATTCATTGGCTACAAAAAATGGCCTATCATCACTTCGTAATGTTCAATACGATTCAGCTAAAACTGATCAAACCACAAAACCAGAAGTAACTACTGGTACACAGAAGACTTATGGTGAATTTAATATGTCTTTTGAAACAACTGGTCAGTATAAAAATTTTCTATCGTTCACGTCTGACTTAGAGCAAAATTTACGCCTGGTCGATATTGCTACTGTAACTTTTAGTCAGGCTCTTAATGAAAGGGGGCTCTCTGACAGTCTTAGGTATAGTGTCACTTTGAAGACTTATTGGTTAAAGAAATAATATGAGTAAAAAAGTTAAAATTTTTGCAATAATGATTGTCGGACTAGCCATTGTTATTTTTGTAGTTTCTTCTTTAGTCGGCAAGAAAGCCCAAGTTGCTCCAAAGAGTACTAGTCCTCTTACTTCTACAACTGGCGTCGTACCATTGCCTGGTGCCAATACTTCAAAAGTAGCCTCTGATGAGTTTTCAGCGCTACTCTCTAATATTAAAAGTATCACAATAGATACATCTATTTTTGAAAATGTCGCTTATAAAATGCTTCGAGATTTTCCTGTTTCTTTGGGTTCAGATATAGTTGGCCGAGTCAACCCTTTTGCTCCTGTCGGTACGGACATAGGAGGAGCTCCAACAGAAGGTGTTTATATTGATACACTTCAAAGTGGTAAAGTCACTAGTATCACGGCTGAATTTGGAGCTCAAGTTACTTTGCCTGACACTATCCCAGTAAGTATTATTTTTGAATACGGCACCAGTGATACTTTTGGCAGTGTAACCGCTCCGGTTACTGTTAATAAAAATGGCACTACTCTTGTAACAGTAACAAAGCTCTTACCAGAAACAAATTATTTTGTTCGAGCTATTGCTGTTCGTGGTCCTCTAACTACGACAGGTAATACCACAAGCTTTACTACTACTAAAAAATAATAAAGAGTTTTTAATCCATGTTCCTAGATTTCTTGTTGTCACAAAATAATATCAACGAGCTTCAGTACAATAGGGTATTGGCAGAGATCGATACCAAATTTGAGGGCAACTTAACCAGGGCTCTTCTTTCTGTTGGGCTTTCAGAAGATAGTATCACCGCTGCCAAAGCTACTTTTTATAAACTGCCTTACCAGAAAGTTTTGCCACAACATGGAACATACGAAATACTGAAATATATTTCAGAAGATGCAGCTAGACACTATAAATTTGTGCCAATTGGTTTTGCCGAAGGGGTACTCTCCGTTGGTATAACTGAACCAGAAAATATGGAGAGCATGAACGCCTTGCAATTCATCTCAGTCAAACTGGGTGTTCCATTTAAAGTATTTCTTATTTCCTATAGTGATTTTGCATCTATTGTTGAAAATTATAAAACCTTATCGGAAGAGGTTGATAAAGCCGTCTTGCAGTTAAATAGTGAGCTTGAAGATGAAATATCTGACTCTGTAAAACAAGGAGGTACAGCACCAATTATTAAAGAGAAAAATCAACTCGGTGATCAAGATAAGATTGTTGAAGATGCTCCTATTATTAAAATTGTAGACGTTATAATTAGTCACGCTGTTGAAGGCAACGCTTCTGATATCCACATTGAAAATACTGGAGAAAAAGTGCAAGTTCGTTACCGTATTGATGGGACACTCCACCGAACACTAGAGCTACCGTTGACCTCTTTTGATGGTATTGTAGCCCGTATCAAGATAAAGGCTAAACTTCGACTAGATGAAAAACGTAAACCACAAGACGGCTCTTTTGCTAAGATTGTGGAAAATAGAAAGATTGAATTTCGTGTCTCAACCTTTCCTGCCTACTATGGTGAAAAAGTGGTAATGCGTATT
>JANNRS010000039.1:0-23862 GCA_031401615.1 Minisyncoccota bacterium
TTTTGAAGATGATAAAATGGTAGCTCGAGAAGCTCGTGATTTAGCAATCACTGATGCAAAAGCTGAGGCTGAAAAGTTAGCATCCTCTCTTGGTGTTAAAATAGTACGCATAGTTTCTTTTAGTGAAAATGGTGGTGGATATCCAATGCCAATGTACGCCGAGAAGACTATGGGTATGGGCGGAGATGCTATCGCTTCCTCAAATCCTGTTGTTCCAGTAGGGCTAAACAAGGTGGAATCAAACGTAACTATTATTTACGAAATCCGCTAGTTTAGTAAAAACTCATGTATAATAATCTTATGAATAAAATACTTTATACATTCGCAACTTTAGTCCTCATTATTGGTTATCCTATGGTTAGCTCTGCTCTGACTGTTTTTGATGTTGAGAAACAACTCAATATTTATAAGAAAAATGCTCCAATAGTTTTGGGAGTATCAACTACTGGAGATCAGCTTGTAGATCCAAAACCTTTACCGCCGGTTCCTTTACCAAAATCTAGTACTGATGATTTGACACATATTCAATTAACCCCAGATCAAGTTAAATTTTTGATGCAAGGTCTGAAGTATGCTGATCCCAAGGGATCTTCAATGATTATTAAGGAAACTATTAAACCAGGTCAGAGCGATAGTGGTGATAAATATTCTGTTAAAACATTACAATTATTTTTAAACGCTACAGGTTGCAATTTACCAACTACTGGCAAGTATGGTGCTATGACTAGAAAGTGTGTTAAAGAATTTCAGAAAAATAACAATCTTAAACAAGATGGTATTGTAGGAAAGGATTTTAGGAAACTGATGTCTCAAAGGATTGATATTGTTACAGCTAGTACCAAGACCCAACCTTAGTAATTGACTAAAAACCCCCGGTGGGGTATTATCGAAAGGTAATACCCCGAGGGGGTTTTTTAGTAACCGAAGTTTATTCCGCCGTGGTGGAAAATATCATGAAAATCACACAATTTCTAAGAGAAACAAAGGGAGAAATGAAACAAGTATCTTGGCCTTCACGCCGGCACTTGGTTCTGTATACCGTGGTCGTTATTATTTTTTCATTAGCACTCGGATACTTGCTCGGAGCATTTGATACTCTTTTCCAAGCAGGACTTCGAAGTCTCATTTACTAAATATGTCAAAACAAGAACAAACAGGTGAGCGTCACTGGTACGCTATTCACACATATTCTGGATATGAAAATGCAGTGCTTCGAAATCTCAAGCAACGTATTGAAAGTCTGGGTGTACAAAATAAAATTTTCAATGTTGTTGTCCCGATCGAAAAGAAAATTAAGATCAAAGCAGGGAAGCGTGTAGAAGTAGATGAGAAAGTGTACCCAGGGTATATCCTTGTTGATATGATTGTGGATGATGATTCATGGTACGTTGTTCGTAATACTCCGAGAGTGACTGGTTTCGTTGGGGCAGGTGTCACTCCAGTTCCTCTTACTCAGAAAGAGATCGACTACCTCCTTGGTCAAATGAGCCAAGAGCATGTTGCTAAACATAATATCGACCTTGAGATTGGTGAGACTATTATCATTAACGATGGCCCATTTAAGGAGCTTGAAGGAGCTGTTAGCGAAGTTGATCAAGAGCGAGGCAAGGTCAAAGTTATGGTTTCTCTCTTCGGACGAGAAACACCTGTCGAGCTCGACTTTCTGCAAGTCAAGAAACTCTAACTTGTCTCGCCGAAGTGCGGATTTACAAACCCTAACTTTCTGGTAGAATGACCTCTGTTACGCTTTGCTTCTACTTAGTATTAACACCCCAAAATATATGGCTAAAAACATTACTAAAAAAATCAAAATACAAGCGATGGGAGGTATGGCGACTCCAGCCCCTCCGCTTGGTCCCGCTCTTGGACAGGCTGGTGTAAACATTTCTGACTTCGTTCAGAAATTTAACGCTGCTACTCAAGACCAAAAAGGCGAGAAGCTCGGTGTGCAAGTCATAGTTTACGATGATCGTTCATATGACATGGTTATCAAGACTCCACCTGTGGCTGATCTTCTCTTTAAGGCTGCTGGTATCTCAAAAGGCTCTGGAAAACAACGTACCTCAAAAGTAGGAAAGATTACCAAGGCACAACTTCAAGCAATTGCAGAGCGAAAGATGCCTGACCTAAATGCTAACGATATAGAGGCCGCGATGAAAATCGTCGAAGGCTCAGCCCGAAGCGCGGGTATCGAAATAGTTGGATAACTGATTATATAAATAGAAAAATCCCTGTGTCATTCACAGGGATTTTTTTGTTTATGAGATACGTGCATAGGAATGAATTGAGAATAGGGGAGAGTTTCTACCTTCTACTTTTTCAAAGTTCTTTCTAAATGTGTTTTTGTAATTGTCACAGGTTAGAAAGGGTAATTTTGGAAAAGTAACCGGTTCATCAAACCATCCGTCAACACATGTTATATGAACCTCATCAAATACAATACTTCTGATAGCCAGCCGGTAAATTTCTCCGCCACCAATAATGTGGATTTTTTTACCAGGACCTTTTTCTGCTTCGATCAAGGCCTCCCAAAGTGAGCCAACAATAACAATACTGTCATCCTGTTCTTTAGGTCTCCATAAACGATCGTTTGTAATAATGGTATTCCTCCTTCCAGGAAGTGGTCGGTAACCATCGGGGAGTGATTCATAATTTTTTCTTCCCATAATTAGATCGTCTCCCATAGTAGTGTTCTTAAAGAACACCCGGTCATCTCTAAGATCCCAGTTTGGCATCTTAGTTCCATCGCCGATAGCGTAAGTATCTTTACCGTATGCGACAATCAAAGAGCGTGGTTTATTTATCATAAATGTAATTTTTCTCAATACTACACTGATTCTCAATTTTGTTCAAATCTTTTGATTCTTTAGGCTTTTATGATAATGTCTGTAAAAACAAGTTTTATGACAGATACTTTTAATATTTTATGGGATATGGATGGTGTTTCCGCTGATTGGGATCTTGGATTTAAAAATGCGCTCATCAAAAAGTTTCCAGGTTTCTCTTTTCAGGAACCGCAACAACGACAACACTGGTGGTATTCCAAAAATCATCCTGGACACTTACGGGTAGAGATCGATGAAGTGGCTTTTACTCCAGGTTTCTTCGAAAGTCTTCCTGTCAAAGAAGGGGCTATGGAAGCTATGCAATGGGCTCTTAAACAAGGGTTCAGTGTTTCAATTTGCACTTCACCACTTTGGACTAAGGACAAAGATATTGTTGCTAATTGTATTTCTGAGAAGGTTAGATGGCTTAGTAAACATGTTGGTTCTTTTGCAACATTATTTCGTCCGGATGCCGATGTCCAGGTTGTATTTGCTCACGACAAGACCTTGATGCACGGAGATGTTCTGATCGATGATAATCCTGAGATTACTGGGAAGATGATTCCTTCATGGAAACAACTTCTCTTTGATGAAGATTATCTATTTTCGAAACATTTAACTCTTCCAAAAATTAATTGGACTAATTATCAAGAAGTCCTCTCGAGAGAGTACGAACTTTGGTTACAAAAGAAAAAAACCCTGCAATAAGCAGGGTTTTTATTATTACTTTAAACAGCCACAGGAGCTTTAATGGCAGGGTGTGATTGATAGTTTACCAGCTCAAAGTCTTCATATTTGAAACTGAATATATCTTTAACATCCGGATTGATCTTCATCTGTGGCAATGGAAATGGTTCACGGGATAATTGTAGCTTCACTTGTTCAAAGTGGTTGCTATAAATATGCGTGTCGCCACCTGTCCAAATAAAATCTCCAGGTATCATGTTTGATGTTTGTGCAATCATCATGGTGAGGAGTGCGTAAGAAGCAATGTTAAATGGTACACCCAGAAATACATCACAACTTCTTTGGTAGAGTTGGCAGTGTGTTACCCTTGTTGGGGCACCTGCGTTATCAAGATCTACGTGGTCCATTTTTTCTACCCAGGACACATCTTTTCCATTTCTTTTTGCCCATGCTTTCCTTCGCTGACTTAGGTTCATCACATAGCTTTTAAATTGGAAAAGGCAGTGGCAAGGCATAAGTTTCATCTCGGACAGTTCTGCTACATTCCAGGCGCTTATAATAAGGCGTCTGCAATCAGGGTTAGTTTTCAGGCGGTTAGTGATTTCAGTTACCTGATCAAATGTCTTTCCGTTGGCTCCTTCCCAGCTTCGCCATTGCTTTCCGTATACAGGCCCAAGGTTTCCATTTTCGTCTGCCCACCCATCCCAGATTTTTACGTTTTGTTCTTTAAGGTAGGCAATGTTTGTATCGCCCATTAAAAACCAAAGTAGTTCATAGACGATAGATTTCAAATGGCATTTTTTTGTTGTCACCAAAGGGAAACCATCGGCGAGGTTGAAACGCATTTGATAACCAAAAATACTCCGTGTTCCGGTACCAGTGCGATCTTCATTGTCGACACCTGTATCCATAATGTGTTCAAGTAGTTTTAAATACTGTTGCATATTTTATTGTTTTAAATGAAAAATTTTTGTTTCTGACCATAGACTACTGCAAAACAGGGGAATGTCAAATAAAAATACCCTGCTAAATTAAGCAGGGTAAAAGTTTTTAAACCATTGGATCAATATCAACTTCTTTGATTAGAGCGCTTCCGAATATTGCATAATTTGCTATATCCATAAATTCCACCGAAGCTTTCCTTTTAATTTCTTCCACAGGTATTTCCGCTTTCAGTATTTTTGCTACACGCTGGAGCTTAACCATAATTTCATCAACAATTCCTGATATGTTCATTTGAACCCAGGCACCATTGTAATCATGGTCTTTACGTTTGAATAATTTGAAACATTTTTCGGCAGCATTTTTATAATGCTCTTCAAATGACCCATCTTCCGGTTCAAGTTCTAGCGGACTGAGAGCGTTAAGTTTATCGCTTATCATTTCTTCCAAAACAATTAGAGCAATAATAGAATAGTTGTACATAGCGTCAAATTCGCTAACTAAACTATCTTCCACTAACTGCTCCTTTTTGTCCTGAATACTTCTTACCCTTAATCCTTTGTTCCAGATTCTGGTGAGAAGGGATTTAGGTCTGTAGGTTAACCATGTTTGGCCATATTCTTTGTTTTTCTCTAAGAACTCCTTTTTACAATAAGTAGTGAAATTGATGTAGGTTAATAACCTCTCGTTAGTTTTACTTATAAGAGTGTTGTATCTTTCTTTTTTCATGTTAAATATTTTCCTTCACTTTACTTTAAAATAGCCCCTCGTCAAGGAATGGATGATTTATCCTGCAAAAATGCTAAAATCAGCCTATGTTTAAAGAACTTGAGGAGGGGATAAAGAAAGCGCTGGGGGAGCTAAACCTACCTGAGGTGGCTTTTTCCCTTGAGCACCCAAAAGAGCTCTCTCATGGTGATTATATGACCAACGTAGCTCTCATTGTCGCTAAACAAGAAGGCAAGAGCCCAGCAGAGGTCGCGGGTAATATTTTTGAAGTATTGAAAGGACAGAATATCGATGGAGTAGAGAGAGTAGAAGTTGCAGGTCCTGGGTTTATTAATTTCACTTTAAAGAGGGAAGTATTTGTCCGAAACCTTGTTGATGCACAGAAAAAAGATTGGGGGCAGAACAATTCTAAAAAAGGAGAAAAGATAATGGTGGAATATACTGATCCAAATCCTTTTAAACCTTTTCATATTGGACATTTGATGACCAACGCGATTGGTGAATCTCTTGCACGTATAACAGAAAGTTCTGGCGCAACAGTTATTCGTGCTAATTATCAAGGAGACGTTGGTTTACATGTAGCCAAAGCTATTTGGGGGATCCAGCAAGAGCCTTTACCTGAAGGACTAGAAGATGAAAAAAATTCTACTGTTTTGGCACAGTATATAGGTCTTTGCTATGTTAACGGTGCAAAAAAATATGACGAAAATGAAGAAGTGAAGAAAGTTATAGATAGTATTAATAAAAAAATATACGAAAGAAGTGATAACGAAGTAAATAAACTATATGATTGGGGAAGAAAAATCACACTCGAGGCTTTTGAAGAAATTTATAAAACACTGGGAACTAAATTCAATCACTATTTTTTTGAAAGCGAAATGGCTTCCAAAGGAATTTTGTTAGTCAGAGAGTATCTTGAAAAGGGTATTTTTGAAGAGAGCGAAGGAGCTATTGTTTTCAAAGCTGAAAGGTATAACCTAAAGCTCCATACTCGAGTGTTTATCACTTCGCAAGGTTTACCAACTTATGAGACAAAAGAAATAGGGCTCACTAAAACAAAATTTGAAAAAGAGAACCCTGATCTGTCCATCGTAATTACAGCTGTTGAACAAAAGGATTATATGGCGGTAGCTACTGAAGCTATGAGACAGATAGAGCCTTCCTTGGCAGAAAGAATGAAACATATCACTCACGGTATGATGCGTTTTGCTTCTGGCAAGATGTCTTCACGTCTTGGGAATGTAGTTACTGGGGAATCTCTTTTAAACGAGACTAAAATACTTGTTAAACAAAGATTAAGAATAATGAACCTCACACAAAGTGATACAGAACACTTGTCAGGAATTATTTCTGTTGGAGCTATTAAGTTTGCAATTCTAAGACAGGCCATCGGTGGAGATATTATTTATAATGAAGAACAGGCTTTATCGTTTGAAGGGGATAGTGGGCCATATTTACAATATACCGCTGTGCGTGCCGGGTCGCTTCTACAAAAAGGAAAAGATTTGGGAATTGGTCCTAATATAGAAAATCCAGTAACCGGTACAGAAACACTTGAACGATTGATTGCTCGATTTCCAGAAGTCATAGCTCGTGCACAAACAGAGTGGGCGCCACACTATATCGTGACCTATTTGTCAGAACTGGCTCAAGAATTCAACTCTTGGTATGGACAAGGCAAGATCATCGATGAAGACGTCTCGGCTACTGCTTACCGTCTCTCTGTCGTCGCTGCCGTCCGTAAGACACTGATAAATGGTCTTTGGGTTCTTGGTATTGAGGTACCAGAGAAAATGTAATTGACAGGAGGTTTTATTCTGGTAAAGTTCGAAATGAATCAAAATTATTTGTTATGACATTAATATCTGCACTAGAACTTTTTTCCAACCCGTATGATTTAGAGTTTTTGGTAGGGGAAAACACAGAGAAAAAAGATGGTACCTTCAGTTTGATGTTAACCAGAGGGCCGGAGCATAACTTTAAAGTTATGCTTACTGGCGAAGGTTACAAATCCAAAGATGATGCAATTGATACGTTTAAAAAGATCTTAGACATTTGTGTTGAAAAAGGAGAAGAGGTGTTTTTTGGGAAAAAGTCTTCAACCGATGATGTTGGAAGCCTACTAAAAGCAGTTGGTAACCCAAAAGATTGTAAAAGAGAAGAAGCTAAAAATGCTCTTACCAAACCAATGGTTGAGAAAATCATTTCTAGTCTAAAAGAAGCAAAGGTTGTCTCGACCTACACTGGGGAGTGGAAAAAAACATTTGCTGCATGAATCTGAAAGCCGTATATCCTAAAAGTTTGCGGCTTTTTTGTTTTGCGTGTAGGATATGTGTCTATGACACACCCAAAAGAAGAAAAAACATATGTAATGATAAAGCCTGATGGCGTTCAGAAAGGCTTGATCGGGGAAGTAATTAAAAGATTTGAAAATCGACACCTAAAGATAATTGCCTTGGAGATGTCTCAACTTGTTCCTGAGCAAGTTGACGGGCATTATCCTAAAGATGAAGAATGGATTACTCGCTTAGGTCACAAAACACTAACTACCTATAATAAATACGGGATTGACCCTATTGGAGAGCACGGTACTGATGATCCTTCTAAAATAGGTCCAGATGTTAGAAGGTGGCTACTTGAATACCTAACGATGGCGCCAGTAGTTAAGATGGTGGTTCAAGGAGTTCATGCTGTAGATATGGTGAGGAAGATTGCTGGTGTGACTATGCCATATTTGGCAGATATGGGAACAATTCGAGGGGATTTCTCGAACGATTCTCCAGCAGTTGCAAATTCTGAAAAGCGACCAGTGATGAACATTATTCATGCCTCTGAAACTCCAGAAGAAGCAGAACACGAAATAAAATATTGGTTCAAAGATTCACCGTTGATGGATTACAAGCGTCATGGTGTAGATCTATAGTCCTCCCAACTTCGCCAAGGCTTCGCGGGGCACAGTCGACATCAACTTTTTCTCTCTGTCTATATTGTTTTTAAAAATAGTTAAGTGCATACTTCAGATACGGCTATTTAAAATTAGTACCTAGAACAATTTTTGATGGGGAAATCGCGTGGCATTATGAGGAGCCAGAATTATTTTTTATTCTTTTGACTCCTCTAGTGCCCAGATATCCCACTTGACTGTAAAGTCTAAGGTACTAGTTTCCAAATAGCCGTAAGTAAAAACCGTTCGCCTCTTGGGTGAACGGTTTTTACTATTTTAAGTTTGGGTGCGATAATAGATCATGAGTAAAAAGCTCTTATTCAAGGCATGTCTCCTAATTTTCTTTATTTGGCTTATTCATACCTTGGCCAATGCTTTCTATTGGTACAGCGCTATTTGGTGGTTCGATATACCAATGCACATTATGGGTGGAATGTTTCTGGCTCTTACTGCCGGAGCTTTATTTTTCAAAGCTCTTTTGCCATTATCTTTCAGGGAACGTCTAGTTACGATACTTTTATTTGTCCTAATTGTTGGTCTTAGTTGGGAGCTTTTTGAATATTTTGTACAAAACTTTATCAAAGGGGATCAGTTGGCGAGCCTTCCTGATTCTGTTAAAGATATGATGATGGATCTTTTTGGAGGAATTGTTGCTTCATATTTTGTGTTTAGGCAGTTAAAACGGTACAATAAGGCACATGTCTAATAACTCTACTGGTAATTTTAATAAAGGAAGCGGTGACAAAGTTTTGAAAATAACATTTGCGGGTGGAACAGGTAGTGTGACCGGTGCTAACTTTCTAGTTGAGGGTGGTGGAGTAAAGTTTTTGATTGACTGCGGACTCGAACAGGGGACAAAGACTGCCGACGACAATAACTGGTCACCATTTTCTTATGACGTCTCAAGTATTGATGTCCTTTTTGTTACCCATGCTCATATTGACCACGTTGGTCGTATCCCAAAGCTTATTCACGATGGTTTTAAGGGTAAGATTTATTCAACAATCCCGACAAAGGAAATTACTGAACTGATGCTTGAAGATACTGCCCATATTCTGTCAAAAGGTGACAATTTAATACTCAAAGAAATTTATACCGAGGCTAACATTAAAAAAGTTTTAGATATTTGGGAGGTTGTCGACTACCATCAAGATATAGCTGTCGGGCAGACAATGATTTTTAGATATAGAGACTCTGGGCACGTACTTGGCTCTGGGATGCTCGAGCTTATTTATAATAATAAAAAAATTGTCTTTACTGGAGACCTAGGTAATTCACCATCACCGCTTTTGCGAGATACTGAGATGCTAAAAGGTGTAGACTATATGCTCATGGAAAGTGTTTATGGTGACCGTAACCATATCGCTCGTGACCAGCGTCGGGCCAGACTCGAAGGGATAATTGAAGAAAACTATCAAAGAAAAGGAGTCATGGTTGTGCCAACATTTTCTTTGGAGCGTTCCCAAGAACTACTTTTTGAAATAAATGAATTAGTTGAAAATAAACGTATACCGGTTATGCCAATATTTTTTGATTCACCACTTGGTATTCGGTTGACAAAAATATATAGACAGTACGGTCAATACTTTAACGACTTTGCCAAGAAGCAACTGGTAGACGGCGATGATATTTTCAATTTCCCAGGACTTCATTCAACGCTCCTGACAGAAGAGTCAAAAGAGATCGCTCAAGAGTCAAACCCAAAGATTATTATTGCTGGTAGCGGTATGAGTAACGGCGGGCGAGTCCTTCATCATGAAGCTCGATTTTTAACAGACCCAAACAACACACTTCTTCTAACTGGATATCAAGCCTGGGGGACTCTCGGCCGGCTTATCCAAGACGGTGCCAAGAACGTTCGTATCAATGGTCAAGATGTGGCCGTGAAAGCCCATATTGAATTTATTGATGGCTATTCTGGTCATAAGGACTCAGATCATCTTATAGAGTTTGTCGGCTTTACTGCGGAGTCTCTAAAGGCAGTGTATGTAGCCATGGGCGAACCCAAGAGTTCACTTTTCTTAACACAGAGACTTCGCGATTATCTTGGGGTCAAAGCTTACGCGCCGGAGAGGGGAGATGTAGTAGAATTAGATTGTCATTAATAAAATAATTATGTCAGAGGAAAACAAAAATAATAAATATATCTGCTACAACGGACCAGTCGAAAATGCTGATCAGCATGGGCACAAGAAATTGAAAATTGGTGTTTCTGGTGCTGCCGAAACTGGAACCTGCGGACTTGATGCGCTTGAAATTGCCAAGGAGATTGGTCGCGAAGTTGTTAGGCAAGGTGGAGTTTTGATTACTGGGGCTAGTAGTGGTTTTCCGGTTTGGTCTTCAATGGGCGCCAAAGAGGAACACGGTATTGTTTTTGGTTTCTCTCCAGCATCCAGTGAAGAAGAGCACATAAAGACGTATCGCTTGCCGACAGATTATAACGATCTGATTATCTATACCGGCTTTGGTTATCCTGGACGTGATCTTTTATTTACTCGAGCCTGTGATGCTATTATTATTGGCTGTGGTCGTATTGGTACTATTCATGAGTTCACTATTGCCTTTGAAGATGGTAAACCTACAGGGATACTCAAAGGTCCATGGATTACTGACACAGAACTAGAGAGCATAGTAAAAAATAGTGGTCGCCCATCTGAACACGTGATCTTTGATGATGACCCAAAACGTTTAGTACAAAGACTTGTGAAAATGGTAGAAGAACGAAAGGCAACATTATATAACAACCACTAATATAAATAGTATGGTTAAAAAACCTGCTCCACCAAGCAGGTTTTGTTTTTTATGCTAAAATCACCCTTATGGAAGAGACCCCACAGAAATCAACCCGCGCCTTAGAAGAGGAAGCAGTTTTAGCGTTTTGGAAGGAACAAAATATTTTTGAAAAAACTACACAAAAGGAGGGTAATGATTTTGTCTTTTATGAAGGCCCACCAACAGCCAACGCCAAGCCAGCCCTTCACCATCTCGAAGCTCGAGCTTTCAAAGACGTTATTCCTCGCTACAAAACCATGCAAGGTTTTTCAGTGCGTCGTCGCGCTGGTTGGGATACACATGGTCTGCCGGTGGAACTTCAAATAGAAAAGAAGTTGGGATTAACTTCAAAAAAACAAATTGAAGAATATGGTGTCGCTAAGTTTAATAAAGAATGTAAAGACAGTGTTTTCACTTACATCAAAGACTGGGAGGATTTCACTGACCGTATGGGGTATTGGGTAGACAAAAAAAGTGCCTACTATACTTTCAACACTTCTTATATAGAGTCTCTCTGGAATATTGTCGGCAAGGTTTATGATCGAGGACTTTTTTATAAAGATTACAAAGTTGTGCCATGGTGCCCACGTTGTGGAACAACACTTTCAACCCATGAATTGGCGCAAGGTTATGAAGATGTGAAAGATCTTTCGGTAACAGCTAAGTTTAAAGTTGTCGGAGAAGAGAATACATACCTGCTTGCCTGGACAACAACCCCTTGGACTCTTCCTGGCAACATTGCTTTGGCCGTTGGTAAAGATATTGATTATGTTGAAGCCAAAGTAGGGGATGAAGTTTTAGTATTGGCAAAAGAAAGACTGAGCATTCTCACCCAAGAGTATGAAATTATTGTCCAGCACAAAGGAAGTGAAATGGTTGGCATGGAGTATGAACCACTCTATCCATATTTAAAAAATGCTCTTGAGGCAAAAGGTGAAGATACAAGTAAGGCTTTTAAAGTTTACGAAGCAGATTTTGTAACTACCACTGATGGTACAGGTATTGTTCACACTGCGGTTATGTATGGACAAGACGACTTTGAACTTGGCACCTCTGTTGGATTGCCAAAAATACATACCGTAGATGAAGCTGGGAACTTTCTACAAAATATGAATTTTCTCTCTGGTAGATTTGTAAAGGATGAAGAAGTGGCAGTAGATATTATAAAGGATTTGGCGCACCGAGGATTGCTTTTCAAAAAAGAAAAATATGAACACTCATATCCTCACTGTTGGCGTTGTAAAACTCCACTGATTTATTATGCACGTGACTCTTGGTATATCCGTATGTCGGATTTACGACAAGGTCTTTTGGATGCAAATAATGATGTTGAATGGCACCCAGAACATATTAAAGATGGCCGATTTGGTGAATGGTTACGCGAAGTTAAAGACTGGGCTATTTCTCGTGAACGTTACTGGGGGACACCACTACCTATTTGGGAAAATGAAGCTGGGAGAGTTGTTGTTGACTCTATTTCTAAACTCAAATCAATGAGCAAGTCTTCTGGGAACAAATACTTTGTCATGCGACACGGTGAGACTCATCACAATCTAGAAGGTATTTGGAGTTGCGATAGTCACCTTGAAGATCCTTTGACACCTCAAGGCAAGTTACAGGTACAAAAAACTGCAGAAGATCTAAAGAGTAAGAATATTGATGTTATTATCTGTTCTCCATTTCCACGTACGCAACAGTCAGCTCATGAAGTAGTGATGGTGCTAGGGATGGATAAAGAAGCAATCGTCGCTGACAAAAGACTCGGTGAGTGGAATATTGGTAAAGAATATGATCAAAGACCATACAATGAGTTTTTTACCATTCGTAATGCTGCACCTGACCGATATAGTTTTAAAATTGGTGATAGTGAATCCTATGCCGACGTTATAATTCGTGCAGGGAACTTTATATATGAGATTGAAGAAAAATATAAAGGTAAAAATATTCTTATTATCACGCACGGCGGAGTTACGCGGTCTTTGGAACTAATTGCCAAAGGATTTTCTTATGACACGCTACATTCCGATACAAGAGACTATCCTAATTTTAATAATGCTGAAGTTCGAGAGATACCCTTTGTACCGTTACCTCATAATGAAAAATATGAACTCGATCTTCACAAACCATATATTGATGAAGTTGTACTTGAAAAAGATGGTAAAGAGCTTAAGAGAGTCAAAGAAGTCATGGATGTTTGGTTCGACTCTGGTTCTATGCCATTTGCGCAAGATCACTATCCATTTGAGAAAAATGAATTGTTATATCCAGCTGATTTTATTTCTGAAGCTATAGACCAAACTCGTGGCTGGTTTTATACCATGCTGGCTGTTGGAGTATTGATGGAAAAAGGTTCGCCTTACAAAAATGTTATTTGTTTAGGGCACTTACTCGATAAGGATGGCAAGAAAATGTCCAAGTCTTTGGGAAATATTGTTGAGCCTTATGAACAGATAAATAAATTTGGTGTTGATGCTGTGCGCTTTTGGATGTATAGCGTAAATGCCGCAGGGGAAAGTAAAAACTACGATGAAAAAAGTGTTGCTGAGATAAACAACAAGGTTTTTAATCTTTTTGGAAATGTACTTTCTTTTTATGAACTTTATCGTGATAAAAATATTGAAGGCCAAGGAGTGAAAAGCAATCATGTTCTAGATCAATGGATCATGGCAAGACTCAACCAACTTACGGGCGAAGTAACTACCTCTCTTGATGGTTATGATTTATTTAAACCAGTTCGTGCCATACAAGACTTTATCGGGGACCTTTCGACTTGGTATTTACGACGCTCACGTGATCGTATAAAGGATGGTGACGCTGATGCGAAGCAAACACTTTATACAGTACTAAAAACTACCGCTCAACTGATGGCACCATTTGCACCGTTTTTTGCAGAATCTATTTGGCAGAAACTAAAGACTAATACTGATGAAGAAAGCGTGCACTTGAGTGTTTGGCCCAACTTGGGGGTCCGACACCCAAGTAAGGTGCTTGAGGAAATGGAGGCAGTTAGAGCTGTTGTTACAAAAGGATTAGAACTTAGACAAAAAGCTGGCCTTAAAATTCGTCAGCCACTGGCAAGCTTGAAAGTGGAAAGTGGAAAGTTGAATGAAGAATATTATGATATTGTGAAAGAAGAACTCAATGTTAAGAAAATTACAGAAGGTAAAGAAATGTCTCTCGATATAGAAATAACCCCAGAACTCAAACAAGAAGGTGTTGCTCGTGAATTGATGCGCGCGATCCAGGACATGCGAAAACAAAAAGGCCTGATGCCTGAAGATGTTATTGAACTCGTGGTTGGGACAAATGAAGTAGGGAAGGAGGTGGTAGAAAAATTTGAAGCTGATATCAAAAAGATCGTCGGAGCTAAGAGTTTAGAAATACTAAAAGGTATCGGCGAAGTTATAATCGAAGAAATACCTTTTAGTATTAGTTTTTAGTAAATAAAAAAAGCCAGCAGCGATGCTGGCTTTAAATTATTCGTTAGGAGGAACAAGCGAACAAGATAGTGTGTTGTTTCCGGTTGAGAGCAACAGATGCAAGAAGTATTTTTTCTTTGCATCGTACCCCAGCAACTCTTTTTTGACAGCTTCCAATAGTTCATTTGCAAATTCTTTGTAGATATGTGCAAAAGTGTTTTTTGAGCTGTCAACAAAAAGTTCTAACAGAATAGTTTCTTCATCTGTATCTGTAGCACTTACTTTCATGAAAGATGATACAAACGCAACCGAAACGTCATCTATTAAGAGCTTTTTTTCTATAATTCTCTTAATGATTTGTTCAACCGCCTCACTCTTTGGGTCGCTCCATAAAACAGACTTATCACTATTATAAAAGATTTTTACTGTAGTCATAGTTTTATACAATTTGTTCCTACTCTATCTTTTCTTGGTAAAAAGTCAACAATGGTAGAATTACTCCACATGCACCAAATAATTCACAGTGAAGCATTTGTTTTAAAGAGCGCTGAGAGCGGGGAAGCCAATAAGAGGGTCTGGCTTTTTACTCGTGAATTTGGTGTGGTAGTGGCGACTGTTCAAGGGGTACGAAAAAGTGGCGCTAAGCTTAAAAGCCATATTACTGACTACACTTTGATCAATGCTGATATAGTTAAAGGAAGAGAGGTTTGGCGGTTGATCAGTGCTCAAGTGGAGCACAATCCATTTGTGGGGACTTATGACGAACTTCGGGCGCGGTCATTTATTCGCGCACTTGGTTTGGTAGGGAGGCTTTGTATCGAAGAAGGTCCTGAACCAGAACTTTTTGAGCATTTGAAAGCTGTCATGGAAACTATTGCCGTGCCATCAAGCAACTCTCCATTTTTCGACACTATTGTTATTTGGAAGATTTTGATAATGCTTGGTTATCTAGAGCTCACAAATGATTTGGAAGGATTATTTTCTATGCCGCTGAAGGATATTGGTGATCCACCAAGTGGTATCATCAAAAGACTCATCAAAGAGGTGACTGATGCTATAAACCGAACACATCTATAGAAGATTTATGGGGTATAATATAAGAACTTATGTCAGAGCAAATAGATCATCTTGCTGAACTTCAAAAACGACTTTATGCTCGTGATCCTGAAAATATACCTAAACAGAAGTTTGGGATTCTCAGACCACTAAAAGACAATGTTGATTCAGCTTGGGGAGAAAAAGAATTGGTTGATAAAAAGTTTATTAAAAGAACCAATGTCTCTGGGTACAAAAGACTTTTTATTGTTTCACTTATATTTTTTGTTGGGGCTTTGGGTGTAGCTCTTTTTTCTGTTTATAAAGGAGCTATCACTCTTTCGAGTAAAAATGTTGAAGTTGTTATTTTAGGTAACTCTTTTGTGGCTGGAGGTGAAGCGCTACCTATTCAAGTAGATATTACCAATAAAAATTCTAGTGATCTAGTTGAATCAGAATTAACGCTTTCGTACCCAAAAGGCTCTACGGATATTGCTGGTGGAGATTTGGAGAGAATCAAAAAACCATTAGGGACTATAGCTTCAGGAAAAACAAAAACTGAAGGGTTTTCGGTCATACTCTACGGTGAACAAGGTACAAGTCGCACAGTCACTGCCACACTTGAATATAAGCTTGTTGGTTCAAATGCTACTTTTGTAAAAGAGAAAACATTTTCAGTTATGATTAACTCTTCTCCAGTCTCCTTAACTATTGATGCTCCAGCCTCTGCTACTTCAAACCAACCGTTCATTATCAATATTCGTACAGTTTTTACTGGAGATACACTTCTAGATAATGCCATCGTTCGAGTTGAATATCCAAATGGTTATATATTTAGTTCAGCTATTCCGGCTGCTAATACTGGGACAAATACTTGGGATCTAGGAGACTTGGTAAAGGGAACTGAGAGAACTATTAGCATCAAAGGAAAACTAGTTGGTGAGCAACAAGATGAAAAATCATTTCGTATTTATATCGGCTCTCGTACCAGTGAGACCGATGCGCGTATCGCTGTGGCTTATAATTCAGCTTTGCAAAGCATAATTATTGCCGAGCCGTTTATTGGTGGACAAATTATTGTTGCCGGAGAAACTAGTGATGTCGTTGCCCTTCCAAATGGTTCTACGGTATCTGGTTCAATTGATTGGAAGAACAATGCTGCTATTGCTATCACTGACCCACAGTTTATTCTTTCGATTACTGGGGACAATGTTGATATTGACTCAATCAATGCTCCTGGGGGTTACTATGATAAATTAGAAAAAACTATTACCTGGAATAACCAAACTAGTTTAAACATCGCTCGGCTTGAGCCAGGCGATGTTGGCAAACTCCCATTTTCCTTTAACAGTAAACAACCAAAATCAGGAATGGCTGCCGATGTAGCCCTCTCGCTGTCTGTCAAAGGGACTTTTCCTGACAGAGATTTTTTCCAGGACTCTGTCTCTGGGATAGACCAGAAGGTTGTACGGTTTGCTTCTAAGTTACAGTTTGCAGCCCAAGCCCTCTACTCAATTGGTCCGATAAAAAATACAGGCCCATTTCCTCCAAGGGCAGACCAAGATACTTTTTACACAGTCCAATGGTTTATGAGACCAGTTGAGAATTCTCTTTCTGGTGCGACAGCTACCGCAACTCTTCCAATAGGAGTAGTTTGGACAGGGGCTATCTCACCACAATCAGAAATTGTAACCTATTCTCCCGAAACTAGAGTTGTTACTTGGAATATTGGCTCTATGACAAAAGCCAACAATACTCCATCAGTTCGAACTGTCTCTTTCCAGGTCAGGGTTCGTCCAAGTAAGTCTCAAATAGGATCTAGGTTGACACTAGTCTCTGAAACCAAAGTACAAGCTACAGATTCTATAGCAAATACTCCAGTTTCTACCCTTCGGGCAGAACTTACCAATGAACTCTCAACTGACCCTATCTATTCCGTCGGTAAGGAAAAGGTGTTACCATAGCTCAATATGAAGCCTCAAATGGAACAAATTGTTAGTTTATGTAAGCGTCGGGGCTTTATCTTTCAGGGCTCTGAGATTTATGGTGGGCTAGCCGGAACATTTGATTATGGTCCACTTGGTCTGGCGCTCAAAAATAATATCAGGAATATTTGGTGGAAGCAGTTTGTCGATGACCGTACAGACATGTACGGCGTAGATGCCGCCATTTTGATGAACCAAAATGTTTGGAAAGCCTCAGGTCATGTTGGAGGATTTAATGATCCAATGGTGGAGTGCAGTAATTGTAGAACACGTTTTCGAGAAGATCAGATTGATATTTCTTCATGTCCATCTTGTAACAAGGAGGGAACGTTTGGACCAGCTCGACAATTCAATATGATGTTTAAAACAAACGTAGGAGCAATAGAAAGCGAAGACTCTGTTTCCTATTTTCGTCCAGAAACTGCTCAAGGCATGTTTGTGAATTTTAAAAATATTTTAGATACTTTTCATCCGAAATTGCCTTTCGGTATGGCGCAAATTGGTAAAGCATTTCGAAATGAAATAGCACCAAGGGATTTTATTTTTCGTGTTCGAGAATTTGAGCAGATGGAAATAGAATATTTTATTGATCCACGAAATGAAGAAAATGTTAACAAAGTTTTTGACCATCTTTTTAATGAACAGATGAAGTTTCTAAACACTCTTGGAATAGCACAAACTAGTCTTCATAAAATCGAAGTTCCGGATGGAGATCGCGCTCACTATTCAAAACGTAGTGTTGATACAGAATACGATTTTCCATTTGGACAAAAAGAACTCCTTGGTTTGGCATATCGCAGCGACTACGATTTGAAAGCCCACATCGAAGGTAGCGGTGTAGATTTATCTTATTTTGATGAAGAAACAAAAGAGAGATTTGTTCCACACTGTATAGAGCCAACTTTTGGTGTCGAGAGATTGGTCTTGGCGGTCCTTAGTGAAGCGTATAAAACAGATGGAGAAGGGGATGATGCTCGAATCTATCTATCGCTACCGCCAGCGATTGCTCCGATAAAAGTTTGTGTTTCTCCATTGCTTAAAAATAAATTTGAATTAGTTGAAAAGGCCCAGTCAGTGTTTATGATGCTCAAGGAAACTTTCGGAGCTGTGGCTTGGGATGATAATGGCAATGTAGGTAAACGCTATCGCCGTCAGGATGAAATAGGTACACCCTTTTGTGTAGTCATTGACTTTGATACCTTAGGTGAGAATCCAGAACTTCTAAATACTGTCACTATCCGCTATCGGGATACTGGGGAGCAAGAGAGGTTGCTAATTGTTGAACTTGAAAATTATCTGAAAGAAAAGCTGGGTTAAAAAGTCTTATATTTGTCTATATTTTAATAAAAATGGTACGATAACAACATGTCCGATGATTCACGTCTTATTCGAGTTACTACCGATACTTTTGTCCGAGCGGTCCTGATTGCTCTGGCTGTCTATTTACTATTTGTACTTAGAGATATTGTCCTCCTTATCTTAGCCTCCATTGTTATTGCCTCATTTGTTGAGTCAGGGGTTCGGGCTTTTGCTCGGATAAAAGTGACCCGCATGTTGGCTGTCCCAATCATCTATGCGGTAGTTATTGCTATCGTTTTTGCCATCTTTTATGCTTTTGTGCCGATTATCTTCCGAGAGCTCTCTGGAGTTATAACTCTGATTTCAAAATATCTACCATCTTCTTCAAATATTGATACACAGTCTATAGAAGGAGCTAGTCAGTTTGTTAGTAATATCTCTAAAAATACTACTATCCCTGATTTGCTTTCAAACGTCAAAAGCGTGGCTTCAAGCTTTTCTCAAGGGGTGACTTCTATTATTGGTTCAACTTTTGGTGGAGTAGTGAATCTTATATTAGTTCTAGTAATGTCATTTTATCTTTCCATTCAAGAAAAAGGCATACATACATTTCTTCGTATTATTACCCCAGCCAAGCATGAGCGTTATGTTATAGATCTATGGGTTCGCACTCAAAGGAAGATCGGTCTTTGGTTTCAAGGTCAAATGTTACTCGGCTTAGTCATTGCCGCTATTACTTTTGTTGTTCTAACACTCCTCGGTGTTCAATATGCCTTTTTGATAGCTATTATTTCTGGTATTGCCGAGCTCATTCCGTTTGGCCTAACATTCGCCGCCATTCCGGCAGTTTTGTTTGCAGTTATTGACGGTGGTGTTTTGCTTGGTTTTAAAATTCTTATCTTCTACATTGTGCTTCAGCAAATTGAAAACTATGTTCTCGGACCAGCTATTGTGAAGAGGGTTGTAGGTATCCCACCACTAATTGTTTTGGTTTCGTTCTTAATAGGTATTACCTTGGCGGGATTTTGGGGTGCGCTTTTGGCTATGCCGATTGCCGTCTTTGTGCTCGAATATCTAGGAGATGTTGAAAAGAGTAAATACGTAACTGTTACCGATAATTAATCAGAACTAAAAAATATGAACAAATCTTTTTATATTACAACTACATTGCCGTATGTTAATGCACCTCTTCATATCGGTCATGCACTTGAGTTTATTCGTGCTGACGCCATTGCTCGCTTTAAAATACTTCAAGGTTACGATGTTTTCTTTAACACCGGAACAGATGAGCACGGACAAAAAATATCAGGAAAAGCACAAGAGAAAGGACTCTCCCCACAAGATTTTGTTGATGAAAGTTTTCTAGGCTTTAGACAACAAGTCGAGTCTTTTGGCATTAGCCCCGAGGTACATTTTATCCGTACTACCGACCAGCACCACAAGAGTGCCGCTCAAACATTTTGGAAAAAGTGTAATGACAATGGTTATATATATAAGAAAAATTATCAAGCTAAGTATTGTGTAGGTTGTGAAGAAGTAAAGACTGATTCAGATCTAGTTGATGGAGAGTGTCCACTTCATCCTGGGACAAAACTTGAAAATCTTGATGAAGAAAATTATTTTTTCAAACTTTCTTCTTTAGGAGAACAACTACTTTCTCTGTATGCTTCAAGGCCAGACTTTGTTGTTCCAGACTTTCGGTTTAATGAAATCAAGGCCTTTGTACAGCGTGGACTTGAAGATTTTTCAATTTCAAGACTCAAATCGAAAATGGCTTGGGGGGTACCAGTACCATGGGATGATGAACATGTTATGTATGTTTGGTTCGACGCTTTGACCAACTATATATCTACACTTGGCTGGCCAGAGAATACACAGCAGTTTGAACATTACTGGGTAGCTGGAACGCCGACACAGTACTGTGGAAAGGATAATACTCGTTTTCAGGCACTTACTTGGCAGGCCATGCTTATAGCTGCTGGTGTGCCAAATTCACACCAGATAGTAGTTAATGGTTTTATCACAGGAGACAAAGGTGTTCGTATGTCTAAGACTCTCGGCAACGTTGTTGATCCATTAACTTTGGCTACGGAGTATGGGGTTGATGCGCTTCGTTTCTTCTTACTCAAAGAAGTTTCAAGTTTTGAAGATAGCCCTTTTACACTCGAGCGCTTCCGAGAAAGCTATCAAGCTCATTTGGCCAATGGTATCGGCAACTTAACATCACGAATCATGGCACTCTCTGAAGCTCACTGTGAAGGATTTGATGAATTGCCCCATATTGAACATCCGGAGGTAGTCAAAAAAGCTATTGCAGAATTTGATATCCAAAAAGCTATGAACCATATCTGGGAGACTATTGGCGAAATAGACCAAAAGATTCAACTCACTCGACCATTTAGTGTTATCAAAGAAGATAAAGATGCCGGAGTGGCTATTATTCGTGGTCTTGTTTCAGATCTCTATGGAGTCGCTGTTTCACTGGCTCCGTTTCTACCGACAACCAGCGTTGCTATTATCGAATGTATTCGACAAAACAAAAAACCAGAGACACCGCTTTTTGCTAGACTTACTTAGTAGCATTTTATACTATACTTTTCGTAATACGCGCATATCTGCTTGTTAGCAGATTGCTATGCTCGCGCCGGTCGCGCTTGCGCAATGTATTCCTCAAAACATAGTATAAAATGCGTTACAATACTGAGATGAAAACTATAGATACTCACTCACATTTTAATTTACACCAGTTTAGTCATGATTTGTCGGAATCTATAGCTCGGATGGCAGAAGCAGAAGTCGGCACCATTTGCATCGGTATTGATTTACCAACTAGTGACCATGCTATGCGTCTAGCACAAGAGCACCAAAGTATTTGGGCATGTGTTGGTCAGCACCCTACAGAGTGGGACAAAGATTTTGACGAAACTGAATTTCGAAAACTCGCCGGAGAAAAAAAGGTAGTGGCAATAGGAGAATGTGGCATTGATTATTATCGTGAAAAAGATAGGGGAGCAATCATAGAGCAGAAAGAATTATTTTTAAAACAGATTAAACTTGCTCACGAATTTAATTTACCGTTGATGCTCCATATCAGACCCGAGGAGGGGACAATGACTGCGTATGAGGAGGCGCTCGATATACTTGAGGAATGTAAAATAGATTGGTTAGATATGCGAGGTACCGCTCATTTTTTTGTTGGTAATAAAGATATTGCTCAGAGATTTTTAGATTTAGGATTTTATATTTCTTTTTCTGGAGTTATCACTTTTGTTAAAGAATACGAGAGCTTGGTAGATTTTGTACCTCTTGAAAAAATACTCCCAGAGACTGATGCTCCTTTTGCTACCCCGATTCCATATCGTGGTACTCGTAATCATCCAGAATATGTACTTGAAGTCGTTAAGAAAATCACTGAAGTAAAAAAAATGCCCTTTGAAGAGGTTCAGACCATGCTTTTAGGTAACGTAAAAGACCTTTTTGGTATATAAATAATAATTTGGGTTACAAGTTAGTCAATATGGTATTTATGATTAACAAAATGTTATACTTCCTCGTATGAAAATAATTCTAAAACTCGTCTTCGGAACCTTTTTATTCATCATTTTCTCTATTACTCACGCTTCAGCTGCCACCTACTACATCTCCACAACCGGTAATGACACAACTGGTAATGGTTCTATAGGTTCTCCTTGGAGGACTCTAGTTAAAGGTTGTAATACTGTTACAACCTCTGGTGACACTATCCATGTCAATGCTGGGACATATATTGAAGCAGGACAATGCTTCCTGGCTAAAGGTGTCAGCATTGAAGGATCTGGCAGAGATACTACTATCATCAGAACAACTCTAACCAGTAACTACACTGCTTTCATAGAGATGCAATCACCCGATCAAACTCTCGGCAATCAAAGTATTTCAGGTATCACACTTGATGGTCAATATGTAAATGCCACCAATTATAAAACCTGGCTAGCTATCTGGGTCACCGGACGAAGTAATGTCAAAATCCATGATGTTAAAATCCAAAACTTTTTATGGAGAGGAGTCATCTTCAACGGTATCAATGCTGATAATCCTGGAACTGATGTCGGCTATCATCATGCCACAGGCAATGAATTCTACAACAACATAGTCACAAACTCAGCTGACTATGGTATTAGTGGCGGAGGATCAGGAGCTTTAAACCTTGGGTTCCAAGATGGTATGTTAATTCATGATAACTTCATGGAACAGACTGGACGACCAGAAGGAAAAAATGGTTGGCTCATTAAATACTGGAACCAAGGTTGGATCAAGGGTGTCAAGATTTACAACAATACCTTGATTAAACAGCCATATGGAGGTACATATCCTGGAGAATCAGGCTGGGACTTTGCTATAGAGTTCTTTAATGTTGAAGGTTTTGAAATCTATAACAACAATATTCAAAATGGAGCTATTGATATGGCTTATTGTTATAAGGCTTCATATGATCACTGTACTTGGATACACGACAACATTATTACAAACACAGTTTTAAACACAAAAGTTGAAGGAGCTATTATTATAGAGTTCCGGTCAGAACATGCTCTAATCGAAAACAATATAATTAATAACAAATCTTACGGTGTTTCTTTCAATACCAGAACCCCAACCGCTAATGGTGATGATAGAAATAATTTCCCAGGAGGCAATACTCCAGGAGGTTATAGTTACTTGGTAAACAACGTGATTAGAAACAACTTGTTTAGCAATATGTATCAAGGACAAGGTATCGGCAATAGTTTTGCTGTCGGGGTCATCTCTGAAGGGACAGACGATCCACAGATCAACGGTTTCGATATTTACAACAACACTATGGTTGGTAAGCCAGGCAATGGCGCTAGAGTTGGAATCGATTTTAGTTCAATGCAAGCTAATAGCGCTAGTGGGGTAGACATTAACATCCGAAACAATATTGTCCAAGGTTTTGCTGATTACTGGTACTTAGGAAGCAACCCTCCACACATCAATGGTATGTTTATGACTCACAACAATATCATTGGTAACGGTAACGGTAACCAGTTAGGTAACCCACCGACAACAAATTATGTAAATAACAACAACCTCGCTGTTACTCCCGGATTTGTATCTGCAACCGACTTCCATCTTGCGGCAAGTTCACCGCTTATCAATATGGGCTTTGCTCCTCTTGTATTACCAAGTGTTCCAGGATTCCCAGCAATTCCATTCAATGGTTCTGCTCC
>JANNRS010000040.1:0-2262 GCA_031401615.1 Minisyncoccota bacterium
CAAAAAATCAAAAACAATTCTCTGGAACGGCCCGATGGGAGTTTTCGAAATGCCAAAATTTCAACATGGCACCAAAACCATTGCTGTTGCTATTGCTGAAGCTACACAGAAAGGTTCTTTTTCATTAGTAGGTGGCGGCGATTCGGTTGCTGCGGTTAATCAATTCGGATTTGCAGAAAAAGTAAGTTATGTTTCCACGGGTGGCGGGGCTATGCTGGAATATTTCGAAGGGAAAACCCTTCCGGGTATTGCGGCAGTAATACAATAATTTTTCTCAGATAGTTTTTTTGACGATATTTAATTTCAACTTAAAGTTTTTTCTATGAAAAGTTTTTTCGTCTTGATTTTTGTTTCATTTTTTGTTTGCAAAACTGTTTCTGCACAAAAAATAATTCCAATAGAATTTAATGGGAAAAAATATGAAGTACTCGACATGACCGCCAAAGGCAAAATTACCTGGGGTGGTTACAATGAAGAAATTGCTAATGATGCCGCAAAAAGCGAAACGGATGGTGCTGCAAACACCAAAGCAATTGTGGCGGGTGTTGGGAAAAATGCTGGTTTCGAAGGAAAACCTTATGCAGCCAAACTTTGCAGCGAAGCTGTTAATGGAGGAAAAGAGGATTGGTATTTGCCATCTAAAGAAGAATCAGAAGCGATCTACAGTTTCAAAGCAAAATTTAATGTGGAAGAAAGGGGAAGCATCTGGACATCAACTGAGGCGAATGCCAACCAGGCCGTTACAAAATATTGGTACACCGGGGCCTTTTATAATAACATGAAGGTTGATGAGTTTCAGTTTGTTTGTATCAGGAAAGTGGAATAGAAACAGACTGCTTATTCTTTTATAATTTTCTCACTTCAATAATCCTGTCGCTATTCCCACCATTGCTGGTACAGATATAAATTTTTCCGGTTGGGGAAATACAGATATCTCTCATTCTTCCATAGCTGTTTGCAAAGTATTCTGAAGTGGAAGTAATGTTTGTGTTTGCAGCATCCAGTTTCATCTGGTAAAGTCTTGCCTCCTTCAATGCCACCATCAGCAAGGAGTTTTTCCATTGTGGAATCAGGTCATTATTATAGTAATCGAGCCCACAAACGGCCACAGTGGGTGTCCAAGCCTTCAACGGCTCTTTTACATTGTTGTTTGTGCAAAATGTTTGTTCAGTTCCGGCATCGCAAAAACCAGGCACATTGGGCCAGCCATAGTTTCTCCCTTTTTCTATAATATTTACTTCATCATCTGTACTGGGGCCATGTTCGCTGCTGTACAGAATATTGTTAGCATAAACAAGACCTTGCGGATTGCGATGTCCAAAACTCCAATATGGATTGCCTGTCACAGGATTATCGGCAGGAATAGTTCCATCAAGATTTAATCTTAAAACCTTCCCACTGGTGGATGAAGTATTTTGCGGAAGAGATTGATTGGCGGCATCACCGGTAGTAATAAATAGTTTCAGATCCGGTGTAATGACAAGCCGGCAGCCGTTATGAATGGAAGAGGCAGAAATGTTTTCAATAATCGTAACCGGGTTGGTCAATGCAGTTCCTGTATACGTAAATCGTACAATCTTTTCTTTATAACCACTGGAATTATAATTATAAGCTACAAATACATGAGGGATTGTTGAAAAATTTGGATGTAAAACCATACCCATTAATCCACCTTCTCCGTTTGATGCTACTTCTGTAATCGTATGTAATAAGGAAACAGCTCCCGTGGCAGGATTCACCCGGCTGATCTTTCCTCCCCGTTCCGTCATCCAGATAAAATTGTCTGGCCCCCATAAAATTTCCCATGGGAAATTTAATCCTTGTACAATCACAGAGTCTTTAAGGGTAACTGTTCCGGATGTTGGAGTTGTGTTTGAATTATAACTGCTTTTGGATTTTTTACACTGAGAAAAGGTAAACAGTACAAATACAGTAATGGCAGATATTTTTTTAACTACATTCAAAAGCTCAGAATTTGCTGACAGCGGCGCTAAAACCATGCCGCAGAGTTACCAAAATTGTTCATTCACCGGCAAAATTACTTGACCAACCGAAATTTTACCTTGCCGAACTACTGAATATACTATTTTTACCCCCTCAATAAAAACAACTACAATGAAAGGAACCCGTAACATTAGCTTATTATTTATTCTTGGCTTAGTTCTCATACTCGGTGTATGGGGTTGCAGCGGCTATAATGGCCTTGTAAAGCAAGACGAATCAGTGGAAAAAGCATGGAATAATGTAAATAGCGAATATCAA
>JANNRS010000041.1:0-38007 GCA_031401615.1 Minisyncoccota bacterium
GTGCTGTATTGCCATCAGGTCTCCAGTTGCAACCATTTACTGACCCGGAAAGTCGGACACTTCCATAAGTTTTCTGTAGTGATAGCGGAGCCGTGACGGAAAGACCGCATCTATTTGCAGAATCATCAAGTGGTGCGAGAGTTACCTTTTTAGGCTCTGTGGCTACTGGAACTATTTTCCCTTTATTTCCAATATTAGAGAGAATACCAATAATTAGAAGTAGAACTAGGACAACTTCAAATGGTCCCCAACTTGAACCTCCGCCTCCTCCATCTTTTGGTGCGTCCGCCATAGATATCTACTTCTTAGCTACTGTATAACGACCATCTTCTAATTTAACAAAGTATTTTGGATTTTGTAGATTTACCAAGATAGTATTTTTTTTCAAAAATCTTTCTTTTAGTACTCGGTCAACAACATCTTCTTTGGAAAGCGGGCCTTCTTTTTGTAAAATTTCAGCAATAACATCTCGAACAACACCTGGTTTGTAGCCCCATTCTTCTAATGCGTAATATCCGCGTCCAACTAGAACAAAGCGAGGGTCTTTGATAAGTTCATTGTGGGTTGTGGCAACATGAGTCTTGCGTCCAAAAGTATCAACTATAGCTTGAGCGACTTCACGAAAGTGCATTGGTGAACCATGCTTTTTCATCATAAGATATGCAAAGTCTTTGATACCTCGAGTTTTAACATTTTGTGAATCAGAAGGACCCCATTCACCTAGTGGATTTTTAGCAATCTTCTTTGAGATAGAAAGCCAACGTCGAGCAATCTCTTCATTCTTATATTGCTGTGAGACACCTTTGAGTTCATCGATAAAGCGAAGGATCAAATCGTTTTCAGAAAGTAGGTCTTTGTCGCTGAGATTTTTATAAACACCATGGAGAGCATCGTGCACCGCCTCAGAAAGAGTTTCGTCGATAGTCCAACGTGCTTTAAAGTTGTCGTCTTCTTTAAGTTTTTTAAATTCGTCACCAAGGACTAGATAAAAATGAATATGGTTTTTTGTTATAGTATCTTTTGAAACTGAAGAAAGAAAATCTTCTTCGTGAACAAGCGCTCCCATAGATTCAACTAAATCTTTAAGCTCAGAAAAAGTTTTATGTTCCGCTTTGAAACTATCACTTTTTCGAATAGCAGCGAGCGCTGCATTTTCAATTTGTCGAACACGTTCGCGAGTGATACCGTACTTCTTACCAATAGCTTCGAGTGTCTTTGAATCAACGTCGTCGCCAAGACCATAACGATTAATAATAATGTCATGTGCTCGATCTTGTAGATTGCCGAGCAATCGTTTTGTGACTTGTTTTGGTTTGAAACTTATAACTGCCATAAATATTTTTAATCTATAAACTAATCAGTACTAAGAACTTTATCATGGATGTAAAAAAAGTCAACAAGCCCTCAGTCAATCGACAAATTGACTTAAAATAGTCGCCTAACATCCCCGACAGACAGTATTATCATCAAGCCAATAAGTAGTATAAAGCCAGAGGCGTGGATGATATTAACCACTTTTTTAGAGAATTTTCTCTTAAATAATCGTTCCAAAAGGACAATTATCAGTCGACCACCATCAAGTGCGGGAAACGGTAAAATATTAATAACAGCAAGGTTTACCGAGATCATAGCGGTGAAGCTCAACAAATAAGCAAAGCCAATAGCTGAAGCATTGCGTACTTCTTTGGCGAGCCCAATAGGTCCTATTAGTTGTTCAGTTTGTTTTTGACCTGTAAACAAATTGCCTAGTAATCCCCCAACTGTTTTGAAAATACTGGAAGTAATATGACCTGTTTGTTTTAACGATTTTACAAAAGCATCTGGTATGGAAGTATTCTCTAGTGTTATCTTTTCAACCCCAATTCCAATAACTACAGAATCATCTTTTTTTATTGGGATTATAGTTGTGACTTTTGCTTCTTTGTTGTGAATATAGTCGATAGTGACTGGGTCAGTTGAACCATTAATTAGAGATTTGAGAGTCGTAGTATCAATATTCGTGAGCAGTTGATCGTTTTTTGAGACAGAGACAATAGTGTCGCCAATCTTTATACCAGAGTTTTCTGTTGGACTACCATCAGTAATATGGATAACTGTTGGGGTACCTGTAGGACTAATTGTCGGAGTTCCAAGACTATAGGAAATTGTAAAGAGTAAAATTGCTAGAAGAATATTACATAAGACACCAGCTACTAAAACAATACTTTGTTTCCACCAAGGTTTTGATTCAAACTGCTTATCAAGTGGTGCTCCATCTTCTAGACCATTTTCTCCAGCAATTTTTACAAAACCACCAAATGGTAGAGCATTGATAGAGTAAGTAGTCTCGCCTTTTTTCCAAGACCAGATCCTTGGAGGAATACCAAATCCAAACTCTTCAACAGTCATACCACTCTTTCGGGCGGCAATAAAATGCCCCCATTCATGCACGAGTACTACTACCAATAAAACAATAATAAAAAGAAAAATGGTCATAAGGTTGACTCGACACCAATTACGAATAAGAACATCGAATGATGCGAATAAACTACTTTATTTTTATTATCTATTCGTGTCATTAGTTTCATTCGTGTATTAGTATCGTGTTTGGTTAATTTAAAATATCGTTCTCTTTGCGAGTAAAAAATGCTTCAAGTGTTGCATTGGCAGTATCGACAAGCTTTTGAACTTCCTCTTTGGCACGACTATGTGTATCTTCAGGTAAATCTTGGTCTTTTAAGTCATTCAAAGTAGATTCACGAGCTTTACGAATAGTAATACGTGCATCTTCCATCCGTTCTTTGGCAATTTTGACGAGTTTGGTACGTGTCTCAGTAGTCAGAGCTGGGATAATCACTCGTACACCGGCATCATCAACAGAGATAGAAAAACCGAGATTAGCTTCATGAAGAGCTTTTTCAATATCTTTGTTCAGACTTTTATCCCAAGGAATAACGCGAATAGTTTTTGGGTCTTCAATAGAAATGGAAGCGGTATTTTTCAATGGTGTAAGTGAACCATAACTTTGAACCAAGACACCATCCAAAAGTGCTGGGTTAGCTCGCCCAGTGTGAAGCTGTGAATATTCTTTAGAAAGCCAGTCCTCAGCACTTTTGGCTTCTTGCTTGAATGAGTCTAAGTTATACATGTCGCGTATTATAACATAAAGAGCCTTAACAAAATTTTGAATTGGATTTAGGTTCGAATCCCAGCTGGGGAGTATTAAAGAAAGATAAGAGGTTTATCATTTCTGCTTCAGGCCAGGCACAAAAGGCAGTGGATTTTATTCTTGGTCGAAAGGACAATGAAGCAAAAGATGAAGTTGATGAATCTGTGGTTAGTTAATCTTGTAAAGCCTGTTTGGAGGAATTCAACAGGTTTTTTAAATAATAATTAGCATTCAAAAAATACTGCATATAATTCTAATTATGTTTTTTACTCTTAATTCTTGTTACGATTATATTGATTACTCCCCAAAAAATAAAAAAATAAAAAATAAACCAAGAGTTATTTGGGTTTTCAATATCAATATATTTTAAAAAAGTTGGAGCTATAATAAGCCAAATAGCAATCCAGAAAACTAAAGATAACATTGAAAAAAACATAATTTTATAGAAATTAGATTTAGCAATCCCCGACGAAACAATTGCCATTGCAAGAAAATTTGGATGAATCGCCGAAATGAAAATTGTAACCAATTTCTTTTGTGTAAACCATTTATTCATTTTATTAATCGTCTCTCCCTTTCCCAGAAAAAGCAACACTCGATAATATCCATACTTCCCTAAAAAAAAGTTTATAATATTTGCCAACATAAAACCAAGTAGAGTGAATAGTCCAATCAAAATTAAAGAGTTTAGACTTTTATCCGATACCAAAACTGACAATACTATAACCAGCGACCCTGGTAAATAAAAACTAAACATGAATAAGGCCTCAGCAAATGCTGCTAATAATAAAATTATATATCCGTGCTTTTCAAACAATTCTTTATAATTCGTTATAATATCACCAATTGTAAATATTCCAGTTACATTATCAATAATTACCAAGAGTAATAAAACAAGAGCTATTAAAAAAGGGATAATTCCAGGGGAGATATAATTGTATAAGTTTTTTAATCTCACAATAATTCTTGACTAATCTATTTATGTAAATAATATTTTTCCCAAATATTCAATCCGACTGTTAAGATTACTAGTAAAAATCTATATGCTGAAAGTATATTTATAGGAGGATACCATTTCCCATCCTCAAATCTTTGTTTATAACCTTCCAATATTTTATCTTTTGCAAAACTACTTTTTAGAGTTAGAATAACTACAGAAACTACAAAGATTAAAATTATCAAATTAATTGCACCAGAAATAAACCCTGAGTACATATGATTAATTGTTAGAGATATTGAAGCGTATTTTTGACCAAAATGATGAAATACTTTTAAATACTGAATAATGAATATGACGTAACCGGCCCAAAATAAGATTAGATGAATTGCATGGAACAATACAACTTCAAAATATTTTTTTTCAATAATTTCCCTAAGCCATAAGTCTTCCGTCTCGGCAACATCGCGAGTTTTTAAAAACCTGTAACTAAAATGCACAAGAATTGGAATAAATACTGTACAGATTAGAACAGGGTTTAAAACAAACCTTATAATATCAAATGCAGTCATTATTTGGAAAATAATTTTCTAGGTTGTAACACTCAAAATATAAATCTTTTTCTGAACATCTTTAAGTATAGCTTGCTTTAATTTTTTGGGCAACCTATCATATTTACTTCCCCCATTTTCAGACAAATAAATTTTAAAATCATAAACTGATTTATTTAATAAATTCAAGTACGAAAGTGTTGTAATTGAAAACCTCTTTTTTCTGAAGGAGCTTAATATTGAGATAGTTTTTAAGAGACTACTGTGAATTTTGGAGATTGTATTTAAAAGCGCGTCACTACTTACTAACTTCTCAAGAAGTTCATTTTCTGATTGGATTTTATTAAAACTTTCTTGATTGGATACAGCACTTGCCAAAAGATAAGTATAGTTGTTATTTTTGAAGTCAATGTAATTATCTGTTACATCATCTAAATATTGAAGAGTTAAAAGCAGAGAATTTGTAAATTCAATAATATACTTGCTATTCTTAGTATCTACAGCTGCAAAAGCACCAGCACAAGCAAGAATTATTCTATTTTTTCCAATTGCTGTTTCTTCTTTTAACTGAAGATTCTCAATGGAATTTTGATTTAATAAATCTGAAAGTTCATAATTAGCAGAACTGTCAATTGATTGATTAAAGATATTTTCATATTTAGTATCTTTTACAATCCCATAAAGGTTTATTAGTCCGTACTTTGCAAGCAAAGAACTAGCTAGCAATTCATTTTTAAAAATTTTTCCATTTTCATCCAAGCATTTATCAATGTAGATAGTATGAAGATATATAGCAAGCCATCCCTTTGCTATTGTTTCTTTTTTCTGATCTGGTATTTCTAAAAAATCAGAAATTAGCCATGGATACACTTCGCCCCAAAGGCACCCTTTTGATTCACTTATTTTCTTTACAAGTATACTTTCAGCAGCATTTGATAACTCCTTTGAACTTAACTTCAAATCTCTAAATAACACTGTTCTTGTGTTTGTAATTTCCTTTTTAAATGTTCCAAATAGCTCCAAAGAGATTGGGAAGAGATGACTTTTTGACTTTACTAAATTCATGATAAAAATTTTCTACTCAATAATACGATTTTTTTACTTTAAGTAAAAATCATACTGATTATACCATATGATATCTTTTTTATTGATAAAAGAGTTTTTAATCTCTTAAGAAAGGTTTACCTGCCATTCAATACCCTAAATTGTTTAATCTTAATCACTTCCTTACAATCACATGAAATAATCGTTTTAAAAAACAAAAGATTCAAATTTAGCTAATTTTTAATAATAACATAGTAAAATCTTGGTCATTAGATCCCCAACTTCTTAAAATCCGCTCTCTTAGTACCTTCAACAATCTCCGGCAGGTTCACTGAAAAGTAGTTCTTAGTAGTTTCCTCTTTAGTATGTCCCATCATCTTTGAGAGTATGGGTCTTTCAGCACCATAGCGAACCCATAGCTGGGCATTTGTATGTCTGGCAACTTTGTTGCTGATATTCTTTTCAATCTTGGCAATCTTCGCAACTTCTTTCAGATTTCGGTTATAAGCCTGGTCTTCTTTAAAAATGGAAATATCAAACACAGTTTTTTGACTTGATGGGGATTGATATTTCCTAATGATAGAGGAAGCGTGGGGGAATTTGAATAAGGGAATTATTGTTTGATTGCCATTCTTATCCCTAGCTCCGGTTATAAAGTATCCGAATTCCTCGTCCTCGACTAACTGGTCTTTGGTAAAGATTGAAAGGTCTTTATAATAGTAGCCGGTGTATATCTGAAATAGAAAAATATCCCTGTCTCTTTCAAGGTATTTTTTGTCTTTAGGAAATATGGCCGCCCGCAATTGTTTAATTTCAGGAACTTCCAGATATGTCCGTTTTGCCTGGTTAACCTTAATCTTTACATCATCAAATAAAAATTCCATTTGGCTGGCATCAAGGTAATTGTCTTTCCTGGCACATTTTATAACCCGCTTAAAAGCCTCCATATATTTTTTACAACTACTGCCCTGCAGGTTAAGGTCAACCTGCATGAATTTATAGAAATCCCGAAGTAGTAAGCTGTTGATATCAGAAAAAAACAATTGTTTTTTAAATCGTACCAAGTGTATTAGGCAAGTCCGGTATTTTTTTACAGTATTCTCTTCCAGCTTTTCGGGCGGGCTGGCAATAAACTCTTTCAAGTAGTCATAAAAAGAATTGGAGTTTCCTTTCTTTTTAAGTTGCTGAAAAACGGTATCGAATGTAAGGGGTTTATTAAAATTATAGCTTCGCTTAACAAGCTCATTTAAAATTGCTTTCTTCTCTATGATCTTATTATTAATTTCAAACGCAAACGGATGATTCTTTACCCAGCCATCTTCTTTGCCTGTCCACTGAGTAATAGAGACCTTTTGCGGAACTGGTATTTTATAATATCGGGAATTGCGGTCAATGGTAATGCGCAGGTATAAGGAATATAAACCTGAAGCGTTCTTTTCATTGCGCCAATTAAATACCACGGCTATGTTCGGCAAATTCATATCTCAAAGATATGAATTAATTTAAAAACCGTAAAACAAAATGTAAAACAATCAACGGGAATTAACGGGAACTAAAAACAATTAAATCAGATAATACCCTTTGTTATAGGCAATTCAAATGATTTTGATTGTTTTTAAGAACTCTTAATTCTCGTCATTTGTAGCCTCGCCGGGGCTACCAACTTCATTGATTTACATTTTGTTATAAAAGAAGCGTAAAACAATTCGTTATAAAATAGAAGAATCATTGAAATATCTGTCTATTTCGGTAACTGGCAGATAAATTTTTCTTCGCTTCTTTATAATTTTAATTTTGTTCTGAGCCACCAGCTGGTCAAATTTAGTCCTTTTAATCCTCACGGCTTCCATGAACTCTTTAGCGGTTATATTTTTGACCACAATGCCTGTTGGCTCCTTTATATTGAATTCCTTTATTTGTCGCAGGATGTCCTGCTGGGATGCTATAATAGCATCCAATGTTTCCCTTGGAACCATCATTAAAGTCATACTGCTTGAATCCATAGTTGTATGTTTTAGTTTGCAATAAATCTTTCTTGCAGGAATGCATTTCTAACTGTTGAAATGCTCTTGGGGTTTCCCCATACCCCTTATTCGTTACTATATTCTAAAAGTGGTTTAATAAAGTTTATTCGCCTGGGTTCAAAATCTGTTCCTCTTGATATTTCTAAGTCATCATGTTCTTTGGCTTTTTCTCTTATTGTCCTGATTGATTCTAATTCGTCAATTGGTTTATCAGATTTTAATGCCTTCGCTTGGGGCATTTCTTTCTGCTTATTTTCTTTATTCCTAATTGCTTGTATCTGGGTCAAAGCCTGAGAATCTTTTAGTTCCCTTTCATTTAGCTTTTCGAAATTGGTAGTATCAAAATTTAGGCTGGTGAAACGGAATTTTTTGCCATCTGCCAGTATTCCTTGTGGCTTACCATTTCTCTGATAAATTTCATAGCCTTTAGAAGACAGTCTTTGGATGAAATCATCTTGTGACTTTGCATTTCGATAGGCTTTGTCTAGATGGGTAAGCAGAGAGAGCTTATCGCTTTTCCTGGTTTTCTGCAGGTGTGCTATCAATTGTTCTTTATCCTGTGTTTTGGTTTTGGAATGGGTGTTTTTGGAATGAACCAAACTTGGATATTTTTCCTGTTGGTATTTTTCAAGTTCATTTAAGATATGGTTAAAGGCCTGTTTCGATACCCTGCTACTCCTCCCGTTTGTCTTAATTCCTGCAGTCAAAACATGGATATGCTCGTGATTTTTCTCAGAGTGGCAGACGGCTAAATTCAAACAGTCTGCTCCTCTCAAAGCAACGAATTTTTGAGATATATCTTTCAGCATGAGTTTAGTGATTCGTTTTTTATCTTCAGGGGCAAAACTCAAAATTGTATGGAACAGAATCACGCTGTCTTTGCGCCGGTATATTCTATAGCTCTCATTTTCTTTGAACTCTTTTATATATCCATCTATATCCTTTGACCGTAGATTATGTTTCAATAAGATTGTTGCATGTTCTTTCTGGGTCTGTGTATTGTTTTCCTTCAGAGAATATTTGAGTGCATAACGAATGAGCTGCACCGGGTTTGATTTTCTTGAAAGTGATTTAATAATCAATTTATTTCTATTTTATTGTAAAAGGTTTAATACTTTTTGCTCCATGTTTACAAACCGTGCCAACACTTCTATCAGCTGTTCTTCTTTTGTGGTTACACCTATCGCCTCAATCAAATTGTACGTTTCGAAAAAAGCTTCTCTAATCTGCCCTGCTGTTATTTTATCCACTCCTCTGCTATTTCTGGCTATCTGTAGGGCAGATTGCTTTATAAAGGCTGTAACGCTCATCTTGGGGCCTTTTAGGGTACTTATGAGGTCCTTATATTCTGAGGGCGCAAAGAACACGGTATAGCTTTTACATTCCTTACGTTTTTGAATCTGCCATTCCTTTCGTTTGGCTACCCAATACATTTTCTTTGCCTTGGTTATCTCTTCTTTTGTACCATTTTCTAACAACCCCGACTTTTGAAGAAAATCAGTTACGCCACAAATATTTTTTCTCTTTCGGCTATTCATTACTCAAATGTTATTCTTGGTGGTGAGGTAATCTCTTTTTCTTTGACTAAATATGGTGATGCTTTCGCCAGATGACGAAAGCGCAGGCTTTTATAAAATGGTGTTGGTACAAATTTTAAAGGTGGCTGGTTGTTTATAATAGTAATACAGGCATCAGTCATTCTTATTTCATCGGCAGTCATTAATTCCCGTGAACGCTTAACTCCTTTTTCGTCAGTGTAAGTATAGTTTCCGAGAGTTTGAGAAAGCTCTTTGCAAATTCTAAGTGGCGAGCCCTTTAAATAACATTGAACGGAGCAGTTAGTTTTTATTTGATTGGCCTCAGCCTGTCCATAGCGAGCTACCAAGGCAGAATCATCTTGCATTATAATACACATACCTGCGTATTTTCTAAGATTGGATATTGTTACGGTGATGCTAGGAAAGGTGTATGAAGCGAATTCGTCAATCAAGAAAAATATATCGTGCTTGTCGTTTTTATTTGGCAACCTTGACAATACAAAATTAAAAAGGCTCTGAATAAATAATGCTGTCAAAGGTTTTAAATACTCTAAATCTTTTAAAGGGTTATTTAAAAATATTGCAATTGGCTTTTGGCGTAGCATTGCAAAATCAATTGTATTTTTAGCGGTAGTTCTTTGAACTTCCGTATCACAAAAAATATGAAGGGCTGTTCGAGCTGTTGAAATAATGGACTGAAGCGTCTTCTGACCCGACACTAAAAATGCTTTGTATTCCGCCAATAAATCTTCATCATTTGTCTTAGCTATCAATCTATCACATACATCGCCCTCAGTGGCGAATTTTTGAATTAGTAATAATGTGTTATGCAAAGTGCAATAAGTCTTTTCTAAATGAAATACCTGAAAGCGGATAAAAAGACTGATAAGCATTATTGCACTTTGTTCCCAAAAAGGATCACTTTTTGATTCGCCTAAACTATTACGAACTACCATCATTGCAACTTTCTGAATATCGCTGATGGTATTACAGTTCAATAATGGATTAAATGATTCTGAATATTTCGAATCAGAGAAATTCAGGCGTAAAACCTCATATCCTTTATTGGCCAAATATTGACTTGTGTAATTCCAGAGTTCTCCCGAAATATCATTAATAATAATTGAGCTTCTTCCCCTACTCAAGGCAATAATACTTGGAACTGCAACTGATACACTTTTCCCGCTGCCGCTGGCACCGCTCAATAAAAAATGAGAGTGGCTTTGTGATTGCGTTAATGCTCTGGAACCAATTGCAAAACCTTTATTAAAATAACCGAAGTATTCACCAGGGCTTCCAAAAGAAGCTTTATAATCGTGATCTTGTTCCTTAGGTTTGAAAATTAAATAAACAAGACAAGTAAGCACTATTATAGAAATTGTAATTGTCATTTTCTAAGTTTAAAAATTGATTCACTTGTGGTGATTAACAATTTGCCAAACAGTTCCATTATCCAGGCCAGCAGATAAACCAACCCTTTAATGAAAATTGAAAAAATAAATGTTACATTCTTCATCATAAACTCTATTTTTAAAATTGATCAGTTGTCGCTTGGTTTGATACAGATACCCCTTCCATTTCGAGCATTGTTTTACAAACCTTAAATATCTTATTGAACCTTAAATCGTCTTCCCTATTTACAGGTTGGTATATTATTATCACCTTAACTCCTTTTATATTTTGGGGAATCGGATATGCCTCTACCAGCTTCTTTATGATAGCTTCAGTACCCATTGTCTGAAATGCTTTATAAGCATTACCTGTCAGACTCATTTCCTGCAGGTCGCTAAAAATTAAGAGGTACTTTTCGCCTAGTGGTTCTTTGGCTAAATTTTCAAGACTGTGGGCAATCGTCTCCCAAACTTCAGAATAGTTTCGGTTTATGGAAGTGTCATTTTCCTGATAGAAACGGGACAGTAGTTTATCTACATTATTATAGTACCCCCTTATCAATCTGCTTCGCCACTGCATATCATCATTTCTGTTTTGCTTTTCAGTTTCTAATGCATCCGGCAAAAAGACATGATACACGGGGTTGGTTTTAAGGTCGCTGATTACAGTTATACTAAACTTACAAGCCTTGTCAGGAAATTCAGCGGAGCGGTATAAGCCTAAGATTGGCTTCGCCTTTGGCCAAAGCTTAAGCGTTTTAGCATCGGTTAAATCAACTATTGCGTCAACAGTGGTTTGCTTTATTGGCACTTCCTGATTGTCTTTTTTTCCAGTACATCCGCACATTGCAGTTACCATCAAAAGGAGTAGATACTTTTTCATAAGAATTATTTTTCGGGGTTAAAAAAGGTGATGTCGGTGTTGTAACTGATTCTCTGCTCAACATGAAAAAAGTCGGGTACTTCAGAGCGATAAAGGCTAAAGGTTCTTTTGTACACGCCAGCGGCAACAGTGCCGATATGCTCAGCTTTCAGGACAAGTTTGTGATAGTAATCAAAAAGGGTGCGTACTTCATTTTTGCTCTCCAGCAGTTCGGTTTCTGTTAGCTTGATTTCCTTGTGTAAGGCATCTATTTCTGCTTTCAGTTGAATCATATTTTGATATTGTAGTTTTGTTTCCTGGTCTTTCTTCTTTTCTTCATCACTTTGCCAGTAAAACTGATGGATGATAAACAGTGCTAAAAAAAGACCATAGCTTACCATCAGGATCGGCAACGGAGAATGCTTGCTTTGCTGGCTATAAGTTTCAGAATTTACATTAAGGTCAATAACATTATTCAAGCCTTCTGCTCGAAGCATTGAGATGCCTAAAAAGGCACAAAATACAATTGCACATACAGCAACAGCTTTCAGGTTTTTAATGCCTTCTGTTTTTGATTTCTTTATCCAAGGGGTGATTAAATTTGTTGTAAAGAAGATAAGCGCAAATACCGCGAGCGACATGGCGGCAGCCTGTACAGTAGAGAAGCTTCCTGCTCTGAAACTGCCATATGCTACTAGGGCATCTATGAGAGCAATAACAAGACCTGCTATATTTAGCATGTTCCTAAACCTTGTTTTTACTGGAGGCATCAGCACCGCTTGGCCATTTTTACAAACCTCAATGATGGCTAACTCCTTTTCATTGATTTCAGTTCTGGCCTTTTCAATCTTTTTCCGGGATGTTATCTCCAGCTGTTGTACTCCAACTACTTTGGCTGCTACCAGCAGTTTTTCACGTATTATATTAATGCTGGCTTGGATTTTGGGAGCAATTATGGTATGCAGCAGCCGTACCTCATACAATGATTCAGTCATTGTTCCGCTTTCCTGGGCATCATGCTTTGCCTGTACTTTGGCAGTTGCTTCCAGTTCAAACTGAAGTTTATTTAATTCGGTATCAATTTCCGAACTGCAGAAATTGTACTGTTGCGCGATGTCATTTTTCATAAATTACTTTTTTGTGGTGTAATAATTATTTAAAAGCAGTTTTAAATTAAGGTGCCTATTATTTGTTTTACTCAACTCTCTTAACAGTCTTATATCATCCTGAACTATTATTTTGTTATCAATTTTTTTCTTTTTTATGCTACTTGTTTTCATTTCTTTTAATTTCAAGGTGATTAAAAAATCGATAGTCATTAATTAGCTGGTTGTGAAATTTGATTACGCAATCCGTGTATGCTTACGAGCATATCCCGGCTAACTGCTTGCTTAATTAATGAAGAGGTATTCGCTAAGAGATGCGAACTGATAATGAGCCTAAGTTTATTTTGCCTTTGAAGGCTTTGGATTGTGCGGTAATAGTCGGCATCATCTGCCACAATAATGGCTTTGGTGTAGTCTGCTTTATAGTCCATGACAAATGATGCTAAATCTGCATCACAATTGCCACCATCAATTGTGCCGTCAGGCAATACTCTGGTGGGCCTGGTTTCTACCTGGAAACCAGCCAAGGTTAATTTCCTGTACAGCCACTCATTCCCGGAAACAAAGCCGGTAAATATGACCGCTTTAACAGCGGAATATTTGTGGGTTAAATGGGTACGGAATGAGTACCAGTTTATTTTCCAACCACGCTCCTGTACACCTTTGTACAAATTCTGTAGATCAATAAAAACCCAGTTTTGTTCCTGACTGGCTTGCTGTTGATTTGGATTTGCTGCTTTTAATTGTTGTGTCATTTGGGTTGATTTAAATGAGTGTATCCGGCCATCTTCAGATGCCGGCTCAAGTATCAACCCGTTTTGCTAATCCCTTGACATTTTAAGTCTAATGTGATAAGCTACTTCAGGTGTCCACTCAGCCTGGACATCGTCAAGGTCGCATCGTGTTCCACCACTTTGCGGCCTATTTTATTTGAGAATTATTTTCAATTGCTTCAAATAAAAAGACGATGTAAAAATGCAAATTGAGAGTTCTAATTTTTGGAGAAATAAGTAAAACAGCCAAAATACTCAGTAGATTGGCTGCTTTTATAAGTACAGTATTTTAGGGGGAGTTAGTTATGGCCATAATCCTCGTTGCCTTAAGGCTTCAACATAATTATCACTCACAGTAAAAGGTTTTTTAATTCCTTTTATATGCAATGATCTTTCATGTTTAACAACTTTTTCGATATTTTTTATATTAATTAAAGTTCCTTGCCTAATTAATTGGAAAGAAGTGCCTCCAAGATCCAACATATATTTTTCCATTTGGCCAGTCTGGGTAATTTCTTCAAGTTTGCCATCTTCATTTTTATAATGAATAGTAGCCAGGTTATTAGTAATCACTATTGCCAATATAGTTTCCTTTTTCAAAAATTTGTACTCATTCTTATCTTTCACTGTCAAATAATCTACAGATTTGTAATAATTGTCCATCTTCTCAGCGATTTCTGTCATTAATGCGGCAACGCTTTTTTCAGTATAGGGCTTACCTAAAACAAGGTGGCCACTACTGATTTTCAATTTTTTTAATAACTCCTGATCACTAAATTCAATTGTATTAAAAACTCTTAGACCGAATTTTTGCATGTTTTTTTCGGTAATTAACGAAAAACAGGTTTCTCCTTCATCCAGGTTTTTAATTACTGATTCAGCAACAGAAATCCTCTCTTCAATAATTTTCTTTAGCATAGCCATGCCTGATACATCCATAGGATCCAGATGCTGAGCAATATCGAAAGCACAGTATCTTACTTGCTTGATTGTATCTTTTACCTTATTAGGTAGGTTCATTGCGTCAACTGCATCATAGGCCTTACGTAACTCCACTGTTGGTTTTTCAGTAAAGTTCTGGACGATGAAGTCATGAAGTATTTGACAGTTAACCCCTTTATTTGGTTCTTCTGTTTGTTTTGGGCTATGCCAGTTGGCATAGCTATTTAAAAGTTCATGGAGGGTTTTTCTTTCTAAATCCTCCTTTTTTAATTGCGGTAAGTCCATAAATATAAGTTTTTTCTTACTTTACTCTACTGCCCTACTTTGTCAAACTCATTCGAACATCCCCGCCCGTTGCGGGGTAAACACCGCCAAACTTTGTATACACAAACTTTAGTCGGGCAGGCTGTCCCAGGTTCGGAGCAAAGTAATACATTGGGTAATACAAAAGAAAAAGAGCCTGAATTAATATCAAGCTCTTAATAATGTTTAATTTACACAATGTTGCTGGCTATTTTACAAAAGCCATAAGGTGAGACAGTGTCGTCTGATACGAAATCACGCTTCCATAAATCTGCGGAATTAACTTTTTTCCTTCAACAGAAATTTTATTGCTTAAAGTCATATCTACGAGTTTTAATCTTTCTTCTTCTAAATATAGAAGAGTGCCCGCAATGTCTTCTTTTGAAGCCACAATTGGTTGTTTTATAGTCACATCCCCCATGTAAGCCAATAGTTTTGAGAAAGCTTTTTCCTGTTCTTCTTCGTTATGAAAACCGCTCGGAAAAGAAACATCATGTGGTCTATTTTTATACCCATCTGTCCCCCGTGAAGAGTCCATTGAATACGAACAGAACATTGGGTGGACGAAAATCCTTTCGGGTCGTAATGAATCATTATAGAAGCATTCCTCTCCGTTATCGCCTATTCCAGTGTATCTGAACCCGTACCTCTGTAACATCAGAGTTACTTGTCTATAATTTTTATAGCAATGTTTTTCCATAATTATATTTTTAAATGAATTTCCCCTATTCTACGCTCTCCATTTGACAAAGTCAAGATGAGAGGGTATGGTTAGAAAAAACTTACAACAATGAATAAATTTCCAAAAGTATTGAAAGAAATCCTCACCTGTGGAAAATTTGATATGAACCACTGGGCAGAGTATTTGTTTATCACCAAAAGAAAGCTAACTGATTGGACTATGGAAAGGTCTATTCCACAGCCTGATCATATTTTAAAAATTCTCGCCCTCCTAGAAGGCTTTAAAGACAAAAAAGTGGTAGAGGCAATTGAGCATTTTCATGCGATAGCAGATCTACCACTAAAAGAAGTAGCGTCTGAAGATACTGCCAAGAAATTCAAAACCAGTACTCTTGCTGACTACGTAATGGAGGCTACGTTTCCTAGGTTACTATCATATGAATTTTCACAAGTTCCATCGAAGTATCGTGGTCCAATGCTCAGTTTATGCAGAAAGATTGTTAAAGAAGCTACGGTGTTACTCAAAGAACCAGACAACGAACACGTGAAGGCCTTGGTTTTAGATAAAACAAAAAAAAGTGTCATCGCAATGCTCAACAAATGAAGTAAAGCGGCCGTAGCTGGTCGCTTTTTTATTTACCCAAACTCATTCGAACATCGTCCCAGGTCCTGTCTACGCAGGCAGGTCGGAGCAAGATACACTTAGTCACCAAGATACATAGAAGATACACTGAAATAATCCTTATACGGAAATGTATTTGAGGGGGTGTATGTTTGTGCAAAGAAAAAAGCCCCCTTGTGTCGGGGGCGTTCTAATTACTTTAGAGAATTTGGTTGATTTTTTTGTTTTGAGAATAAATACTCACCAGCTCTCTCCCTGTTATAGACATTGTTTCTACAGCGTTAATTGCTTCGCTGATTTTAATAGATTTATCCTTCATCTGAAGGAAACGGTCCTTATCAGGGATCTCTTTAAGTTTTTGTAAAACAATTTCTGTATTAGTTTTTTTTGTATTTTTCATTGTAAATAATTTCCCCTACTCTACCCTCCCCATTTGACAAAGTCAAATTCGAAAGGTATCGTTAGGTAAAACTATTGTATGAGTAAAAAAACAAAAACGAAAGAGAAAGAGAAGAAAAAATCTTCAACCAAAAATGGAATGTATGCAGGCGCTACTACAGCCGGAGCTCTCCCTCCAATAGGGTGCGGAAACTATGGCTATAGACCCGGAGGGAGGGTTTATATTTCAAAAAAATAATTCCCTATGACTTCTTACAAGACCAGCTTCAAGCTGGCTTTTTTTATTTAAAAAACCATAGCGACAAGATATTCCACAACTTGTTTGGTAGGCATATTGGCTTTGAAAAGCATATCTTTGGCTTCGTAGACTATTTTTAACTTCTCAGGATTATCTTTTACCTTGTACTCAATAGCATCAAATAATTTTGTGGCTTGTGCGCGTCGTACCGATGCATCTTCTTCGCTCTCTTTTCCAAAAGTTTCTTTTACATAATCAAGTAATGCTTTTTTTGAAGACAAATAATCTGGAGTTTCCATTTCAATATCGGTTAATAAAAGTCTGACACGCGAACGAATAGTTTGTGGTACTAAAAAAGGATGTGGCGTGACAAGAACAATATGAATCCCTTCATTTGGCTCTTCTAAAGTTTTAAGAAGTACCTGTGAAGCATCTGGCATAAAAACATCAAAATAAACAAGGCACCAAGCTCCCCCTGCACGCTCCGCATTAAAAGATACCAAAGTTTGAGCATCTTCTTTGGTAAATCGAGAGAGATTTAAATATTCTAAATTCACCACTTTAGCAGAGACACTTTCTATAAGTTTTTCAAAAAAGTCACTATCGCCTTGTATTAAAAATATTTGCTCTGGTGCTAGTCCTGTCAGTTTTGTATACATATTTATCTCTCTCTTACCTCTTAGCCAAAATAGAACGTTGATAATCACCCAAATGTTGCAGTAGTACTCCAGTACCATTAACTACACAGTAAAGTGAGCCGTCAGCTACGCGCACTGTTACCCCTGTTTGCTCCGCAATTAAGTCCCCGAGATGAGCTAGCTGACTTGTCCCACCAGTCATAACAATACCGTGATCGATAATATCAGAGGCTAGTTCGGGAGGAGTTTGTTGCAAGACATCTTTGATAGCACGAACAATTTGTTTCAACTCATAATCAATTGCCCTAACCAATTCGTTGGTCGTGATAGAAATAGTTTTTGGTAGACCACTAATAACATCACGACCTTTAACTTCACCTGTTATGTCAGGACTAACAGCCATAGCTGAACAAAGAGTCTTTTTTAATTCTTCAGCTGTTTGATCTCCTACTGCTACATTATAGATACGTCTCAAGTAGTCAGCGATAGCTCTATCTATTTTGTTTCCTGCACATTTAACTGATGTTGAAGCCACAACCCCACCAAGAGAAATTACCGCCACATCAGTTGTCCCACCACCAATATCGATAATCATATGACCTCGGGGTTCATTGATGGCAACTCCGACTCCGAGTGCGGCTAAAATGGGTTCTTTAACAATAACAGCACTCTTGGCTCCAGCTTTAATAGTTGCCTCAATAACAGCTCGACGTTCAGTACCAGAGATACCAGCTGGGACAGAAACCAAGACATCTGGCTTGAAAAAAGAGTTCTTGCCAAGGGCCTTTGTAATAAAATATTTGAGCATTGCTAGAGTCACATGGTAGTCTGCAATAGCCCCATCTTGCATCGGGCGGTAGACCAATATAGAGTCTGGAGTTTTCCCAAGCATGGCTTTAGCCTGTGCCCCTATAGCCACAACCTTTTTTGTCGCTTGGTTGACTGCGACAACCGTTGGTTCGTCAAGGACAATCCCTCGTCCAGCGACAAAAACTAGAGTATTGGTTGTCCCTAGATCGATACCTATTTTTTTAGTTAAGTTTAGATTCCACATGCGTTGTACAATACTATCATAACGCACATAAAGAACGTATGTATATACTTTCAGTAATACCAATTCAAAAAGGCATACCCTTCAGCACCCTAAGCTATTTTGGTAGTGATATTCTTCCTGTAGGAACAATTGTCATTGTCCCACTTGGAAGATCTTCCATTTATGGACTGGTCTACGAATGCACTTCTCTTATTGAAGCCAAGACGCATGTTAAACAAGCAAATTTTTCTTTAAAAAAAATAAAAAGTGTCGTTGGGGTTTCAACATTTTCTTTTGGGGTGGTTGAAGGACTACGTGAAGCTAGCCAAAAGACCTTAGTGCCAATTGGAGCACTAGCTGGAGCGGTTATCAATGAATTGTTTTTTGATTTTTTGCAATCCATAGAAAAAGATTTTGAAACTAATAAAGTTGCTAAAGAACCAGTTGTTATTTATGGAACTTTACCAGAGAGAGTTGATGAATACAAAAGAATTATTCGTGGGGCTTTCGCTTTAAAACAAAGCGTTGTTTTAGTTGCCCCATCTATTCGCTCTGTAGAATATTGGCACAATACTTTAGCTAAAGGTATCGCTTCTCATAGCCTAATGCTCCATAGCAAATGTACAAAGCGCCACCAAAAAAGCGTCCTCAGTGCTATCAAAAGTTCACAGCGACCGCTATTTATTTGCACAACGCCCGGATTTGCAACTGTTCCGAGAGCAGACATCGCAACACTTATTTTAGAAGATGAAGCTAGTAATTTATATAGGTCGCACGATAGATACGAAATAGACCAACGCATTGTCCTTGAGTCTGTCGCTAAAGCTTCTGGTATTGCCCTAGCTTATGGCGATATCTTACCGAGATTTGAAACTTTTCACAAAACTGGCAATATTAATCTGGCTCGTTCATTTATGCCAGAGAAATTGGTCATAGTCCCAACTGATCCATATCGAACAATTCTTCCGAGTGAGACAATAGAACTCATTCGTTATTGTCAGAAAAATAAAAAAAATCTCTTTATTTACACAAATCGTAAAGGCATTGCTCCACTATCTAGGTGTGCTGATTGTGGCACGACTGTTGATTGTCCGACTTGCGGATTGCCTATCGTTTTGCGCTACAAAGTAGTTGAAGGAGAGAGACAGAGACTTTTTATTTGCACTCACTGTGGAGATACACTACCGACAACCCATGTTTGCAAGTATTGTGGTAGCTGGAATATCACACCTGTTTCTGTGGGAACTGAAAGTATTCGTGATGCAGTGGTAGCTCTCATCGGAGAAGATCACGTCATCACGATTGATGATGATGTCACACCAGATAGTAAATTCACTACTTCTCTCGTTGAAACTATTCAAAAACAAAAATGTTTTGTCATGGTCGGAACACAGAAAATTATTCCCTTCATCAAAGCAGTAGATTTTGTGGTTATTCCATTTTTTGATCGACTCCTATCTACCCCATCTCCGTATATAGTTGAAGAAACCCTAAGACTGATCATGGAATGTAATGAAAAAACCAAAGACAGTCTAATCCTCTGTACTAAAAATCCAGATTTTACTATCACCAAGCAACTGGCGACAAAGAAGATACAGGAAATTATTGACGAAGATATGGAAACTAGAAAAGTACTCAAATACCCACCTTTTGGAGTTTTGTTGAAGTTATCAGTGACTGTGCCTAGTAGCCACCGAATGAGCGTGACCCAAAAAGTAGAGTTTTTCTTCGAAGGATATGAAATGAGCATCCTTTCCGCTCGTCGTATCAGCCAAGAGAGTATGAAAATACTTTGTATTTGGATTATCCAAGTAGATACCAGCTACCTTGAAGATCACGGAGAATCTCTGTTGTCCTTTCTCTCTGACATCCGTTTCCCCCACAAAATGGATATAAATCCAAGTAGGCTATAAAAGACCCCAAATCTATTGCGTATCATGAGCTCCCGTGGTACGATAACGCGCATGCCAATGATTAATGTAGAACTAAAGAAAAACGAGCACGAAAACGCGACCAACTTGATCCGTCGTTTTACTCGTAAAATACAGGAATCTGGAATCATCATTAAAGTGAAGAAAAATCGCTACAATGAACGTTCTATGTCTAAGCTCTCTGAAAAAGTTGTGGCTATCCGTCGTATCGCTCGAAGAGCAGAAGTCGAAAAGCTTAAGAAGCTCGGTAAGATGGAAACTCGAGAATCAAGATAAGAATGGCAACGTTTGAAGCAAAAAATCTTTCAGTCAGTAGAAATGATAAGAAAAATGGCACGCTTCCCCGCGTGCCATTTTTGGCAATCAAAGAAAAAGTTTTAGGAAAGAACTATGAGCTTTCTATTTCTTTTGTTGACGAAAAGACTGCGAGGAAAATAAACAAGGAACATCGAAATAAAACTTATGTACCCAATACTCTCTCTTTCTCCCTATCAAAAAATAGTGGTGAGATAGTCATGTGTCTACCAGCAATCAGAAAGGAATACAAAAATTTTGAAAAGGTAGAGAAAAAATATTTGTGTTTTTTGATCATCCACAGCATGCTACATTTGAAAGGTTACCAACATGGGAGTACAATGGAGAGCAAGGAGCAATACTATCTTGCCCACTTCACTAAATAAAGAATGAAACAAAATATAAATGTTGGAATAGATATTGGGACGTCCATCACACGTGTTGTGGTCGTCGGAGAGCGCCTGGGTGAGGCTCGTCTGCCAACTATTTTAGGTTTTGGTATAACAGAGACCAAAGGGCTTCGTCATGGCTACATCATCAATCGTGATGACACACTAGCTAGTTTAAAGAGAGCGATCAGAGATGCAGAAAATCAAAGTGGTATAAAAATTCGCCAAGCCAACATTGCTATTGGTGGAGTTGGGTTGGATGCGGAGTATGCTGTTGGAAGTTCAGTAGTTTCTCGTGCTGATGGCATCATCAGTAAATTTGATATTGAAAAAGCTATTAGTGATTGCGAAGCGGGGCTTGATTTGAAAAATAGATCAATGCTCCATGCCTTCCCTGTCTCTTTTAAAATAGATGGCAAAGAATATCCTGTACGACCTGAAGGTATTTCTGGACTGAAACTAGAAGTTCGCACGCTTTTTATTACTTGTTTTGCCCAACACTTAGATGATCTTTTGGGAGTGCTCGGAGATGCTGGTGTTAAAGTTCTTGGCTTCACCGCTACTCCAATAGCGACACAACAGCTACTTCTAACTGATTTACAACGGAACTTCGGCTGCACCCTTATAGATATTGGAGCTGAAACTGTTTCTGTTTCTGTTTTCGAAAACAATACTCTTATATCTTTACATGTTTTTGATATTGGATCACTTAATATCACCAAAGACTTGGCCCTTGGACTACGTATCACCCCAGAAGAAGCCGAAAGTATCAAGCTTGGAGTTGTGAGTTTCCAAACTGTCCCTAAAAAGAAATTGGAAGAAATCATCGAGGCTCGTCTTTCAGATATTTTTGAACTCGTTGATAAATATTTAAAAAAGATGGGACGTTCGGGTCTTCTGCCAGCTGGAGCCATCATTATTGGTGGTAGTGCTCAGATGCACATGATGGAAAGTGTTGCCAAAGTGATGCTCAAAGTACCGGTGCGTATCGGATACCAAGAAATACCTGGAGCTAAAGGTCCAGTTAAAGACCAAAGACTACTCGTGGCTTACGCTGTCGCTATTTCTGGTAGTGAATCTAATACAAAAAATAATTCTCGCACTAGTTCTGACAACGAAGGCTTTCTAGTGGTCATCAAAAACTTTTTTAAACAATTGATTCCATAGTCTGTCAATATCCATTGCCCTTTTTCTAGGGTCTGTTAATATACCGGGTATAGTAATAAGTGGAAAAGATAGGAGAATTATATGGCTAAAATAAACCCTGAAATTGAAACTGCGGCACGAATCAAAGTGATTGGTGTTGGTGGCTCTGGATGTAATGCTGTAAATCACATGATAAACGCCAAAGTGAAGAGCGTTGATTTTATCGTGATGAATACTGACGTACAAGATCTACACAAGTCTACTGCTGACAAAAAGATTCACCTCGGAAAAAATTTAACAAAAGGTCTCGGTGCTGGGATGAATCCAGAGATCGGTATGCGTGCGGCTGAGGAAACAAAAGCTGAAATCCAAGACGCCGTTAAGGGTGCGGATATGGTTTTCATTGCTTGTGGTATGGGAGGTGGAACAGGAACAGGAGGAGCTCCAATTGTTGCCAAAGTTGCTAAGGAACAAGGGATACTAACTGTAGCCGTGGTAACTAAACCCTTCTTTTTCGAAGGCAATCAGCGTATGCGAATCGCTGATAAAGGTATTGAAGAGCTCGAACAAGAAGTAGACGCTATTATTATTATTCCAAACGATCGGCTCCTCGCTATTGCTGGAAAGGACACTACTTTCAAAGATGCTTTTGCCAAGTGTGATGAAGTTCTCCGCCAAGCCGTTGAAGGTATTTCCGAGCTTATTTCCTCTCCAGGTATTATCAACGTTGACTTTGCCGACATGAAGAGCGTCCTCACTGATGCTGGTACAGCGCTCATGGGTGTTGGTTTTGCTTCAGGTGAAGACCGTGCTGAAAAGGCCGCTATCCAGGCTATCAACTCTCCACTCCTTGATATCTCAATTAACGGAGCAAAAGGTGTGCTCTTTGCTATCTCTACTAACGATGATCTGACTATGGCTGAATTCCAAGAAGCCGCTAAGGTGATCACTGAAAGTATCGACAAAGATGCCCGAGTTATCATTGGTACTATCTTCGATGACAGAATGAAGAAAGGTGAAATGAAGATTACAGTTATTGCTACCGGCTTCCCTGCTGAAGTAAATAAAAAGACTAACCTCTTTGGTGCTCAAGCCGTACAGCAACTATTTAATAAGAAAGAAAATTCTGACGAAGATAAAAAAGAAACTGTCGCTCCTATGGTTCAAAAACCAGAGATCAAACCTGAAGACGCTGAAACTATTGAAGGTGAAAGTACCGAAGAAGACTGGGGCGCTATCCCGGCATTCTTGCGAAGAAAGAAATAGACACGATACGAATTTACGAATAAAAAAACGAATTACACAAATGAAACCGCACTATGTGTGGTTTATTTGTGTCATTCGACTCATTCGTGTATTGGCGTCGTGATATACTTACCCAATGCAATACGAACTTATTATTATTGGCGGAGGACCAGCCGGATGTTCAGCGGCTATTTATGCTGCCCGCAAACAAATAAAAACCCTTTTAATAGCCAAAGAATTTGGTGGTCAGTCCGTCGTTTCCGAAGATATCCAGAACTGGATTGGGACTCCTCACATCAGTGGTCCAGACCTTGCCAAGGCCCTCAAAACCCACGTAGAAGCTTATAAAGGTGACTATGTAGAGGTTCGCGACAATACTACTGTGACCGAAGTGTCCCGTGCTGACGGGCTATTTTCAGTAACCCTAGAAAATGGCGATACTGTGACCTCAAAAGCTCTCTTGGTCACAGCTGGATCAAGTCGTCGTCGTTTGGAAGTGCCTGGGGCTGATAAACTCGAACACAAAGGTCTGACCTACTGCGCTTCATGTGACGGTCCACTTTTCTCTGATATGGATGTGGTTGTTATTGGTGGAGGCAATGCTGCATTTGAAACCGTAGCTCAACTTACCGCATATTGTAAAAGTGTAACTCTAGTTCATAGAAGCGATACATTTAAAGCAGATGAAATAACCGTTGAAAAAATAAAATCAGATCCCAAAGTTCGTATCATTACCAATACTGAAATCAAAGAAGTCTTGGGAGAAAAATTTGTTTCCGGTCTTACTATTGTACACAAAGATACAGGTGCAGATGAGACACTCAACGTGGCTGGAATATTTGTTGAGATTGGTCAAATCTCAAATGGTGGTTTTATGAAAGATGTCGTTGAGGTAGATAGTTTTGGTAAAATCATCATTGATCCTTGGACACAGAAAACCTCTACCGAAGGCATTTGGGCTGCTGGAGACATCACCAACATCCGATACCATCAAAACAACATTGCTTCTGGCGATGCTGTCAAAGCTGTCGAAGATCTCTACACTTGGATTAAGTTGAACAAATAAAAAACACCAGCAACTCTTTAAATTATTGCAGGTGTTAGAATGGATCTACTTTCTCCAAGATTGTTTTATCATCCCAAGGGTTGTCAGTTATTTTCACATCTTTAAGAATTTTTCCAAACTTATTATCAATAGGATCATAAGCCTGTATAAGTCTCGTTTCAAGTGTTTTAATTTTCCAGTTTAAAGAATCAATATTTTTGACTATTCTTAATGGAACATCAATAACGGTAGCACTGTACAAGTGGGGTTCTTTCCAATAATCCACATGATCATTTTTATAAAAATGATTTCGAAGAACATCAGAAAGATTCTTATAGGCCAACCCAATATGCTGTACTTCGGATACTCCATCCTTCCTGATTAGGTAAACACCTGGTCTATAGTCCGCATCAGTGAATTGGAACCTCCTTTTACCAAAAGGTGCTTCAGCAAATATCTTTCTGAAGTTAAATACCTCAACAGGTGGAACCACAGCATTAGAATGAGTAATACAATTTTTCACTAGCTCATAATAGTTGCTAAGCGGTAACTGTAATAACCCTAAACGTAGAGATTTAACAAGTGAATCATGGTGTTTCTTCTTGGCAAAGATAACTGCGTACTCAATATTGGTCGCCTTATTTTTTAATAATAAATAATATTGTCTTGAAATAGCACTATGAAGAGATACTTCGACTTGACTAATATCGTATCTTGTAATTCCCGCGTAATCGGTAAATTTAGTAACAAAAACACCTTGCCTCATTACTAACCCTGAAAACAGGACTTTTCTTCCAGGGAATCTTACATCCAAGGAATATTCAGTGAAAGGTTTCTTGAAATTTAATTTATCAAAGTAGATCGGTCGAATCTTTTTTTCAAACAACTGTTTTACCATAAAGTATTAATTTGTACCCATTCTCTACTATAGAGCCAATGAAGTCAAAGTTGACAAAACTTCAAAAAATACCAAAAGAAAAACGCATACTCCTTAAGTTTAGGGCTTAGGAAATATGCGTTTGCGGTTGTATAGAAAGTCGAACGGTTCAATGTAGTTCTTGAAAGAACCAGTTTTTGAACCGACAGGAAGCACTTCCCAATAATCTTTCCAGACCTTTTGCCAGTATCCATTGAAATCATTGAAGTCTGGATGTTTAGTAGCAAATGGCTCTGTGAAGTCATAAATTAAGTAAGGAAACTTCGTACCTTCCATTTTTTTAACCAATTTGATTGTATTTTTTTGCCCCGCTAACAATGTTTCAACTCCTTTTACAATTTTGGATTCATCCCAGTTTAATCCTGTTATAAGATTCCCGGGGAAACACCCTAAAATTTGGAAAAGTAATCTATTGTTTGCACCAGCAAGTCCCCCGAACTCTCTAAAGTCTTTGCCTTTTTGAAATACCGTATCAACATCAATCGGGGCTTCAGTAATCCCAATTTCTGGAACCATTCCTGGCTTACTTTTTACTTTTGCCAATGCTCTTTCCATTGCCTTAGTGATATTAAAACCACCTTGAGGAATTGATATTGTTGGAGATGTTTTTGTATGCACGTATTCTTTCGCACAATTACCATCTACTGATCGCCCATAGAAATGGGTGATCACATAATTGATATCCAGTGGATACGTTAAACGCTTGTCGAGAACAATATAAGGCAAAGCTGGAAGCATTGCTATTGACCCTACTTCCAAAGTTACTGGTTTTAAACGACTGATGTTCTCAAGCAACATCCCCCGCCGTTTCAACATTTGAACCACAGTTGAAGACTCTTTGACCTTATGAGATAACCCAATAAAGCCAAATTCTATAAGTTCATCATAACTAAAACCTTGATCGAGTAGATACTCTATAGAACGTTGATCCGAATATCCTGCACCTAAGTACATAGAAAGAGCTGGATCTAATTTACGCTCTCGTTCCAAATACTTTGCTCCAGGGCTATCCAAAAATTGATTTTGGAATATACGCTGCGCAGCTTTCATTGCCTCTTGATAGCGTTCTGGAACTTTGAATGCCTGTATCTCATCCATACTCTTAAATGCTCGTTTGCCTTCTATCGTTTGCATCTGAACTCTAAAAGTATCTGGAATAGTATTTTTGAGTATACGTATCCAATCTCCACACGAGTAGCACTTCGCAAAACCTTTGTCAGAAATATGCAGTGAAGGTGTCCCTTTACCGGTATGACTATGGTTTGGAAGATAACAAGACACATGACCACCTGTTGCGAGGTCAAAGTTATTAGCAAAACGTATTAACCCTTTTCCTATAGCTTCAGCAAACCGATCATAGTGAAGAAATAACAAAGGATTCCCTTCAGTATCATCCCCTCGGTATTCAACAGTTTCGAGCTCGTCGTACCACTTTATCTTTATAGAATTTTTTATAATATCTGATATTTTACCTCTATGATAATTACCAGCATCAAAATCAAACTCTACTTGTTTAGCGGACCCGCGTCCCTTATAAACACTTCCTTGCACAAGCCCGATTGTAAACTTTAACCACTTCCTACTTATATTAAGAGTTTCCCTTCGGTACTCAGCGTCAGAATAGTTCTGAACTATCTGTTTTTGAAACACTTCCTCTTTTTCTTCATTACTGAGCATCACATCATGAACTATTGGCTGGCTAGTTGGGAAAAAATAATGAATTCTCCCTGTTACCTTAAACCGGCTTTTCATCCAGATATCTTCAAGTTTTTGAACCAAATGATCAACGACCATCCCATACGAAATAAGAGATGTCGATAAGTACCCGTGCATTTGATTTTGGTGCTTAGGTAGTGGTCGATTTAAAATACTCTCAAGGTGGATTAGATTCAAAGATTTACTTGAACCATTGTCTCCGTCCCCAGCACAAAATTTCCAGTCGTGGATAATAATACTTATATTGTCCCCGAAAAGTCGCTCAAGTTTTTGTATTAAATGACCAACGGATTTGATGTCCTGAAGAGATAGCCGGTGAAGTATTTTGATTTGTTCTTCGTCGGGCTCCATACCATTTATAGTCTCTACCTCAATAGCGTCAATCCTACCAAAACCAACATCATAGCTGTGAGGCATCAGTGCAATTTCCTTAAAAAGAACCCTCGGTTTATGTTTATGATGTTCAATGAGTACTGACGCCCACGTCATTACAGTGATGAAAGCAAGATAAGAATCTTCAGGATTTTTCGCACCCATATCTAAGATCTCTTTCAGATCTTTTTTATATACAGGTTTTAGTAGCTCTACAAGCAACTTATAAGGACGTTTGTGACTGGGAAAGCGTATGACTTTTAGTAAGTCAACGACTTGCTTCCAAAGTTCTTCAATTTTTTTAATTCGACGATTGGTGCTCATTTTTCGTTGAGCAACTTTCACGACTTTTGAAGCCTCAGGGAGTAAGTCTCGTAACGTAGGCTCATGTGGATCTTCAAAGTTAAAACCTAACTGTGAAGAATCATCTAAGAAGGTAAGAGTCTCTTGTAAGATACGAGAGAAAAGTGTTGGTATAGCAACATGCCCTTTGACACCAAAAATTCTTGACCGGTCACGAAGACTTCCAAGTTTTTGTTTTTCCCGAAGACGGTCGAGTTGGTCATAAAACCTTTTGTTTGATGAGACCTTCTTTATGTCTCCTAAATGAACTTTTTCTTGCCCATTTGTAGAAAACTTATCACTTTGAAGTAAAAATCTGATCGCGGATATTACCGAATCACAAGTTTTATTTTCTAAAAGAATATTTATTATATCTTCTAGTTTTCCATTAAGCATTTCATTTCGAAGCGCTTCAATGTGTGGTCGAGGACATTCAATGCCCTCTAGTGCCTGTTGGATGTCCAACTCAGCAATAATAGTTTTTTGCATTGAATGTTTGTTTTAGGTTTGAGAATTATTGTTTATTTTAATGTGCAATTCCGAGTTAGATATTACGGAAATCGCCTGTAAAGTCAACGTGATTTTTGAGCTTGCGGTATATAGCAAAAAAGTCTTAAAACTTGACAAATTATCAATATAATATATTATCTATAAAAATATTTTAAAATGAACCAAGCAAAACCTAAACTTTCTGTGGAGTGTTCCCTATTTAAATCTCAATTCATCGTCGCCCTTGGTGTAGAGGTCTTTACTATGTTGATACTTATACAAACCTCTACCCTCAAATCAATTGGGTTTTGGATGTTCTGTGTTGATATCTTTATAGTTATATTTTTCATAGCTATAGTTTCAGGACATCAGTTCTATAAAGAAACTGACTGTAAAGAGAAGCAACTGATACTACTTCAGGAGTTTTTAGCAGTATTTAAAGAGGAGGCACCTGAAAAACCAAAAAGAACGATAATCTCGATCGAAATAACGGACCAAGTAAGAGAAACCTTACTTTTGGAAGAAGCCTACTCCTAAAACTAACTAAACCAGAAATACTCTGGTTTTTTTTATTTACCAAATATTCTAAAATACCTTATAAAATAAGGCTGTAATAAATTTGTGACCCTACGGAGAATCGAACTCCGCTTCCCTCCTTGAAAAGGAGGTGTCCTAACCGATAGACGATAGGGCCCCTAAAACATCTCTAAGTCAGAGATGTTCGGGCGTTCACCTTTGGTGAATTAGCCTAAACACTTGAATAAACAAGCGAAAACATTCTAACATCTTTTACTAAAAAATCAAAAGCCATTGTTACATATTAAACGTAACAATGGCTTCACTTTTAACTTAAACAGAATGATACCTTTTGACTCTTTGTGTGATGAAATCTAGGCAACGGATCATTGGTAATCAAAAAGAACTGTCTCCCCTCTTCTACTGCGGATTGTTGGTGATAATAAAACTTACCACCGTTATCTTTTAAACATTCCGTGTAAAAGTAATCGCATATAGATAACGGAGCAATAATCCACACAGTCGGCCATGGCTCTTTTTGAACTTCAAACATAATTTGATTCCAATACTCTTCCATAAAAGAATCTGAGTACTTAACGCCTGGGTTAAATACTCGCAATCCTACAGACCTTCTTTTAATATTTCTTCCTATTGAAGCTTTGGTCCAATTTTCATTGACCCTATTGGCTACCACAGGAGGAAACTCACCGGCACCAATTATTTTATCTACCGTTCGATCCTTTGGGTCCAACGAATCAAACAATTGTTTAATTAGCGGAGTAGTCACCATGTAAGGGAAAATAGCGACATCTGCTTCTTTTAGAGAACAAGTACTTTCGGGGGTTACTATTGTTTTGTGCATAATTAATGGCTTTTGTTAATTATAACACAAAATATTATATTGGCAAACAAGGCTTCGATCTGTTATGATTTCCATACCAAAACCTGCGCGGTTAGCTCATATGGTTAGAGCGCTACATTGACATTGTAGAGGTGACAGGTTCGATCCCTGTATCGCGCACCAAATAAAAAACAAGGTTTTTTATGCGCGATAAGTACTATGAACTGCTTCATAGTACGTCAGGGATTCGAACGACGGAGTGATGTTTGTTCAGCAGAACAAACACACGAGTCGGTGCGTAGACCGAGTTGAGCGACTGGCGAAACAAGAGTCGAACGAGATTCCTCTATCGCGCACCAGAACGGAGCTAATGGATTTAGTCGAAGGAGATTCCTCTTATCTGTTCAAATGTTATAATTACCATTATGAAATTAAAACACAAAATTCAAAACCATTTAAGTCGCCATCCCAAAACCTACGCTTTAATAGTTGGTATCGGTATCGTCCTTTTCTGGCGTGGTATTTGGCATAGTGCTGACCACCTCCATACCTTTATTAGCCACATTTCTGCCAGTGCTTCTTCTCCTAGCTTCATAGATGCTCCTTGGTGGGATGGCCCACTATCATTTATATCTGGTTCTCTAATACTTTATTTCACTGGATCTTTCACTTCTAGCTTTATTGGTAACGAACTTATCCTCTCTGGGTTACGTGGAGAAAAAAGACTCAATGAACGAACTGAAAGTGAAGTTAAAACTGAAATTATAAATATTGCCGAAATCAAAGATGAGTTGATAATAATTTCAAAAAAACTAGAAATACTTCAAAAACAAAGTCATAAGGGGTAACAAAAAAGTCCCCATTTTAAAAGGAGACTTTAAATTTCATGAACGACCAGCTTCAAATAAAATTTGATTAGCTGCTTCACCAGGTGAAATACTGTCATTGTACGGCAAAATAAAATCAGGACGAATATGCATGCTATTGATCAGGTCTTTTTCAACTTGAGCTGCTACAAGTCTCTTGTCAATATCTGCCAACGTTTCACCTGTTTTTTCCATTCTTTTTACCAAACGGTCATAAAGCGTATCTTTTGGTGTATTAAGAAAAACAAAAAACACATCATCTCCAAAAATCTTCTTAATTGCCAATCCTCCATTAATATCCAGATCAAGAACCATTAGTTTCCTTTCTTCGATGATAATACGAATCACTTCTGAAACCAGGGTACCGTAGAGCTTACCATTGCCAGCATACTCATTATCCTCAATCATTGGGGTCTTCTTGAAAATATCAATACTCATAAAATTGTAGTCAACCCCCTGCAATTCGTTTGCTCTCATAATACGAGTTGCAGCTGACACAGCAAATGAGTAATCTTTGCTAATATTTACAATTCCATTTTCAGATCTAATAATACTTGTTTTGCCGGAACCAGAAGGTCCAGTAATAACAATATTTTTTCTGTTTTCCAATAAATACTTTTTAATGAGTTTTCTTAACTCATTCATCTTTTTATTATTTAGTATCATGGTGCATAAAGTTTTTCTTACCTTAACATATCTCCACCCCAAGTCAATATTATGCTAGTATAAAACCATGAAAATACTCTCTATAGAGACAAGTTGCGACGAAACTGGTATTTCCGTCCTTGAATATAAGGACACAGGAGTTGTGTCGCTTTTAGGTAACGCCCTATCTTCTCAAGTAGAAATCCACGCCAAATATGGCGGAGTCTTCCCTGCTCTGGCAAAGAGAGCTCATGCCGAGAAAATAGTGCCACTATTAACACAAGCTTTGGATGAGGCATACCTTTTAGAGGTTGCAGATGAACCAAAATTATTTGATACTGAAATTTTATCTTTTTTAGATAGTAAAGAAACGTTGCTCAAAGAAAATATAGAACCATTTCTAAAATATTATGAAAAACCTGATCTAGATTATATCGCTGTCACAGTTGGACCAGGTCTTGAGCCTGCGCTTTGGGTGGGGGTAAACACTGCACGAGCTCTCTCTAGTGTCTGGAATATTCCTGTCATACCTATAAACCATATGGAAGGTCACATCGTAACGGCAGCGTTTAAAACTGAAGATAGCCTGCCTGCCATGCCTGCGCACGCAGGGCAGACAGGGAAAACTTTCACTCTTTCTGAAATACAATTTCCTCTCCTTTCACTCCTCGTCTCTGGTGGTCATACTGAACTTGTACTAGCAGAGTCTCTTGGTAGTTACAAAAAAATTGGACAAACTCGAGACGATGCAGTGGGTGAAGCTTTTGATAAAGTCGCGCGTATGCTCGGTCTACCGTACCCTGGAGGTCCTGCAGTTTCAAAATTGGCTGGAGAATTTAGAGCTAAAAATATTGAAAATCCTTTTACTATGCCACGCCCAATGATGCATTCCAAAGATTATGATTTTTCATTCTCTGGTATCAAAACAGCCATGCTATATGCTATCCGTGACCTGACTGCGCAGGCAGGCCTAACCATCTCTAATTCGCGCGAATTAGAAAATGGTGAAAAGGAGGCTCTAGCATGTGCTTTTGAAGATGCAGCTATAGAAGTACTTATTCACAAAACTTTAAAAGCCCTAGAAGAATACAATGCCCAGACTCTAATCGTTGGCGGAGGCGTTGCTGGAAATACATATTTACGCTCCGAACTTACAAAAGCTATTAGTACCAGGCAAGACCTAGTACAAATAGCACTCCTCTTTCCAGAGCCATGGCTTGCCACAGATAACGCGGTCATGATCGGTTTGGCAGCTATGACCCAAGTTATTTCTAGTCAAATAAAAACACGCAATCCCGAAGAATTGCGCGCTGATGGTAATTTGAGTTTGTAAAAGGTTTTAAGGCAATAAACAACCAATGATTGTTCGTAACTTTTTTCTTCTTTGAGCAGATTCTATACTTTTTAAAAACCTTTGAGTTCTTTCTGGTTTTTTATGAAAAATTCCCCATCTTTTTTTCTTCATTTTTTATAATTTTTATAAATCTACCACATAAGATAGAAAAGTCTAGCTTACTCGGCCCGCCTTCGTATTACTACGTCGAGGCAAGCAAAAAGTACCTAAAAATGATATTATTACAGCATGAATTCAGAAAACAGCACTTCCAACGTGCCTGAAAAACTACTCAAGCCGTACAACCCTGCTGATGAAGAATCTGCTATTTATCAAATATGGGAAAAGTCAGGATACTTCAATCCTGACAAAATGATTGCTGGCGGTCACACCACCCCAGATGCAAAACCCTACACCATAGTTATGCCTCCGCCAAATGTAACTGGAGTTCTGCACATGGGACATGCTCTTATGCTCACCGTGGAAGATATCTTGATTCGTTACAAAAGGATGCAAGGTTTCCGAACACTTTGGATCCCTGGAACTGACCATGCAGCTATTGCCACTCAATCAAAAGTTGAAGGAGAAATAAAAAAGAAAGAAGGGCTGTCTAGACATGATTTAGGGCGAGAGGAAATGCTGAAACGTATTGAAAAATTCGCTAAAGAGAGTCACGACACTATTGCTTCACAAATTCGGGTTATTGGTGCTTCTTGTGATTGGTCTCGTGAGGCTTTTACTCTTGATGAAAAACGAACTATCGCAGTTCGAACAGCATTTAAGGCAATGTATGAAGACGGACTGATCTATCGTGGACACCGTATCGTCAACTGGGATCCAAAAGGTCAAACAACCATTTCAGATGATGAGATAGTTTACGAAGCGCGTAAGGCCGTACTTTATAATTTTAAATACTCCGCGGACTTTCCTATTGCTATTTCTACAACTCGTCCAGAAACAAAAGTCGGTGATGTAGCCGTCGCAGTTCACCCTGATGATGAAAGATACCAAGAATATGTCGGCAAAGAATACGACGCTGTTTTTTGTGGTGTACCTATTCATATCAAAATAATTGCTGATGAAGCTGTAGAGAAAGACTTCGGTACTGGTGCACTCGGCGTGACCCCAGCACATTCAATAATAGACTGGGAAATGTCAGAGCGTCATAACTTAGCAAGACCACAAGTGATAAATGAATATGCCAAAATGATGGTTGGTGGAGAAGATTTGATGGAAAAAAAGGTTGGCGAAGCTCGAGAAACTATTGTTGCATGGCTTCGAAAAGAAGGTTTACTCGAAAAAGAAGAAGAGGTAGATCAAAATATCGCAACCGCTGAACGTACCGGTGGTATTGTCGAACCATTACCAAAACTTCAATGGTTTATTGATGTTAACAAACCTGTAGTAAGTCGTGGAGGAAAAACTCTCAAAGAACTGATGAGGGATCCCGTTATAAATAAAGAGATCTCTGTTGTGCCAGAATATTTTGATAAAACTTATTTCCACTGGATAGATAATCTAAAAGACTGGTGTATCTCTAGGCAAATTTGGTATGGCCACCGAATCCCAGTTTGGTACCTGCCTGCGCAGACAGGTAAAGAAGAAGCTTTTCGTGTGGGGCCAGAAGCTCCTGATGAAAACTGGATACAAGATCCTGATACCCTTGATACATGGTTCTCTTCGGCCTTATGGACGTTTTCAACACTTGGTTGGCCTGATGAGACTGAAGACTTGAAAATCTACCACCCTACCGACGTTATGGAAACTGGATACGAAATCCTCTTCTTTTGGGTAGCCAGAATGATACTCATGAGTCAATACCACCTTGGTACTATCCCATTTAAAACTATTTACCTACACGGAACAGTTCGTGATGGTAAGGGTCAAAAAATGTCTAAATCTTTGGGTAATGGTATTAATCCACTGGATATAGCGGCCAAATACGGCTCTGATGCTGGACGTATGGCGCTAGTCGTTGGAACTGCTCCAGGAACGGATAGTAAAATCTCGGAAGATAAAATTAAAGGTCAAAAACTCTTTGCAAATAAGATCTGGAATATCACTCGTTTTGTTCTTTCAAACAATGAAGGTTTAGATCTTGCAGTTTCTCTTACAGCTCAAGATCAAGATCATTACGCTACATGGAAATCTGAGCTCAAGAAAATTACTGGAGATATAGAAGAATATAGTTTACACACTGCCTCAGAGACAATATATCACTACATCTGGGACACTTTCGCTTCAACAATTCTTGAAGAGAGTAAACCACTTCTAGCTAGCGATGATTTGGAGATAAAACAATCACGTCAAAAGCTTTTGTATACTATACTATCGGAGAGTATTACTGTCCTGCATCCATTTATGCCATTTGTCACTGAAAGTATTTGGCAACTACTACCTCAAAAAAATAAACCTCTTCTTATGATATCCCCATGGCCTACACAGTAACAGCTTCTAACATTTTATTTGCTCTTCTAACTGGGCTAGTCCCCTCTCTTATTTGGCTTTATTTCTGGCTCCGTCGAGATAGAATAAAACCTGAACCTTTTGGAATTTTATTTTTGTGTTTCTTGCTCGGAGCTGGGATGGTCTTTATTGCTGGATTTTTACAAAAAGAAAGTAAAGATTTCTTCACAGATACAAGTCTCAGAACATTCGTTTGGGCAGGGATTGAAGAAGTTTTGAAATTTGTGATCTTTTATCTAGTCGCCTATCGCAATCGCTACAATAACGAACTCATAGACGCAGCCATGTATATGATCACTATTGCACTTGGTTTTGCGGCGCTAGAGAATGTTCTATATATACTGAAACCAGGAACAACACTGAACGTAACTGCGGGACTTCTAACAGGCGGACTCCGATTCTTTGGATCAACGCTTCTGCATGCTATTGCTAGTGGTTTTGTCGGAATAGTTATAGCTTTAGCTCCGAGAAAAATTACAACTATCTTTATGGGGCTAGGCTTGGCTGGGGCGACATTCCTACATGGAACATTCAACGTCTACATCTTAAAAAATAATACTGCTAGTTTTCTACAAATATATGGCTACCTTTGGGTCGCAGCTATCATTAGCTTAATCATCCTGGAGAAACTAAGACGTATCCCCATAGAGGAACCGGTGATAACATAACAAAGCTGATTTTTATATGATACAATTATTAATATGAAAAAGAGATCATTTTTTGAACGATTAGCAGGCAATCTACGTTTTGACGACCCAGAAGAAGAGTCACCTGTAGTAGAAGCACCCAAAGAACCTTCACGAACTCTGCCTTTAAAAGCAGAAAGTTCTTCTCCTCAAATTCAACAAGTTGAGGAAACTAAAGAAGAAGTTGGTGAACTTCCAGTTGATGTTTATGAGACTTCAAATGAAATAATTATCCAAACACTTATTGCTGGAGTACTTCCAGATAACCTTTCTATCACTATCACTCGAGATATGGTGACCATCAAAGGCAAGCGTGAAGAAAATAAAACTATTCCTCCTGATCAATATGTAATGAAAGAACTCTATTGGGGAAGTTTTGCTCGAGCTGTACAGTTGCCAGCTGAAATAGAAATAGACACCTCAGAAGCTATAGAGCGACATGGTATGCTCATGATCAAACTTCCAAAAACAGATCGTGGACGAAAGACTGTCCTCAAAATAAAGTCTATCTAGACCAGATATTTCACTCTTTGGAAACCCGCGGTTTTCGAACCCTCGCTTCGCTCGTTGCCTTCCTACACGGGAAACCCGCTGTTTCCCGACCCTTTCCCACAGTTCTGCATCTAGTACCCTAATCACAATACATAATAAAATAACCCCAACTTGGGGTTATTTTATTATGTTGTGCTCAGGACCAGACTTGAACTGGTGACATCTCCCTCTTCAGGAACCTGGTCATTGCTGTTTTTGAGAAAACCCTTATAGATGCTGGGTAAATTAACAAAAACCGTTCAACTATGGGTACTACTGCTCAAGAACAGATCATCACAATTTGCAAATCATCTTCCGCTGTATTGAATATTTAGGCCGTTATACTTGGTTAAGAGTTCAAAGCAATGAATATAAAAATTTTAGGGGATCAATTTTACGACTATTCAAATTACTTTCGGGGGTATTCAAAACCAACAATACGAAGATACCGGCAGGCAATATTGTTCTATTGCAAATTTGCAGAGATAGACACAATTGAACAAGTATCTACCGAAAACCTCCGTGCACTATTCTTTTATGGCCGAAGCCAACGGAACTGGAAGGCTAATACTTTCTTCAGTTACCATAAATCTCTTTCTGTCTTTTTCAACTGGTGTAAGGATAAGGGCTATATCAAAGTAAATCCAATAGATGAAATTGAAGTCCCGAAACATGATAAAAAACTGCCTTCAAAACTAACAAAGCAAGATGCTTTCAAGCTGTTAGAGATAGTATATAACTATCCGTATCAAACTAAGCTTGTTCAATACCGAAATCATGCTATTTTTTCAACTTTTCTCTTTGCAGGTATTCGAAAAAAGGAATTACTGAACCTTAAATTCACAGACATTGATATTGAAAACTTAACTCTATTTGTCCATCAGGGTAAAGGGAGTAAGGATAGAATAATTCCTATCTGTTTTACTCTTGCTCAAAGTTTAAGGCGATATCTTGATGAAAGAAAAAAGCTCAATAAAACTTGCCCTGAATTCTTCACGTCATCAATCCGGAATAATGGACTTTGCGATACTAGCCTCAAAAGACTTGTTGAAAGGATTCGAAATGCAACAGGAATAACTTTTACCATTCATAAACTACGGCACACATTTGCAACCCTTATGTTAGAAGGTGGGTGCGATATATACAGTTTATCCAAGATGATGGGACACAGTGATATAAAAACTACTACAATTTATCTTGCAGCTAGTGCAGAACATTTAAGATCACAAATGATAAAACACCCGTTGAATGACATACCTAGAATTGCGATGTACTAACCATTATTAAGTGGGTATAAGAGCCTAATAAATTTGCAGAAATATATATCAACTCCTGGCTCTCCTTAACTACTTAAATGTTATAGATTTCTTTGCGCTTTACAAAAGCTTTTTCTCCTCCTTCCAAAATTGCGCAAGTAATTTTTTTTGTAAGGTTGTTGTCAATTGACCCCCTGTCCGTTATATGTGTTTTTTCGCTTGTACTTTTCAAAGGAATAATTAATTCAGCATCGCCCAAAACTGCAATATTTGCATTGTGAGTCACAATAATAACTTGTCTGTGTTCTTTAATTCTTCTTAAATTTCTTACTAAAGTCTTATAGATAAATTCACTGTCAAGATTATCCTCCGGTTGATCAATTAACAGAGGGCAGTTTTTGTTTGAAAACAATAAAATAGATAAGATAATTGATTGCTGTTGACCTAAAGATAGTTTTGAGAAATCTTTACTTATGTAACTTACTGCACCCGAAGCATCAACGACTTTTTTTGTTAGTGTAATTTTTATTACATCTTCAAACTGACATCTTTCAATTTGCCCTCTGATTGCCAAAGGGGTTAATGTCTTAATTATTTGTTCCGAATCAGAAAGCGAAAAAGCATCTGCACCATTATTTTTTAAACCTAAACTAAATGCATCATGAAAAGGAATTTTTTATGCGCACTAACTATCTTAAGTGCAACAGTAACTCTATTAATTAGCGGTTGTT
>JANNRS010000042.1:0-2296 GCA_031401615.1 Minisyncoccota bacterium
TTTCATTTTGGCAATAGCCATCACATCCTGGTTGGATTGAAATGATCCTAATCCAGACAACTCGTTCTCACTAGCCTCAATAATTTCAATATGATCTCGTATAGCCGAACGATTGTGCAACAAGTATGCAGAAGTAGCTATTACCGTATAGACTTCAAAATCAGATGTCAATAATTCAGAAACGCTTTTTGCGCCTTCTACCACAAAGCATTGCTCCTCAACCCTGTATTTCTTTACTTGCAGGGATTTGATGAATTTAGATTTCGCTTTTGATATCATGTTGGGTTTCTTGAGGAGGAAATATAAATATTTTATTGCTGTTGGTCTAACCTCACCCCCGGCCCCTCTCCAAAAGGAGAGGGGTGACGCTACTACTAGAAAGCGGTATAAAGTATTTATTAAAATCTGTGCGTGCGTTCTCATACCTTGGCTCCTATCTGGCTGTCTTGCCACAAAGTATCTTAAGGGAGATGAAAAGTTATTGTATCGCCAGGCCATAAAGGCGCCTAAAGGATTTTCAAAAGAAGGTTTGGTGGACTTATACGTAAAAGAAGCCAATAGCAAATTCTTGGGACTCCCCATCAATACACTGGTTTGGATGTATTATAAAGGGTTAAAGCGATTCGATATTGAGAAGCTGAAAGTCAAACGCAAACAAATAGAAACAAAATTTGACGCTAAAATCGCAAAGGTGTCTTCCCCCACTAAAAAGACCAATATTGCTTACCGCAAGCAAAAAAAATTAGATGACGTTGATAAAAAAATAAACAATGGAAATAATTTCATGCAGTGGGGTGAGCCCGTTGCTGTATATGACAGTGCTGCTGTTTTAGCCACAGAAAACAAACTTAACACCTATCTCCAGTTAAATGGGTATTTTATAGGAAGCACAAGCAGTAAAACCGGGGAATTTAAAAGAAGAGTTGGTGTCATCTACACTATCTCGCCAGGGCCTGCGTACTATTATGATACTATATTTTTTTCTATACCCGATAGTTTAGTACTCACTCATATAAAAAGAACAGAAACCGAAAGCATCATTAAAAAAGGGGGACGCTACAGCCAGGATAACTTAAATAAGGAGCGAGACAGACTTGACCTTGTATTAAAAGACCGGGGTTATTTTGATTTTAGTAAACAGTACATTGATTTTCAAGTGGACACCACCTATCAATCGGATCATAAAATAGCCTTGATGGTTCACATTCAAAATCCGCCCAAGCGGGACTACCATAAACAATTTACTATTGACTCCGTTGCCATGACAACCGATGCCAACACCAAAGCCTATGGAAATATAAAGCGCCAACATGAAGTCTATCATAATATTACCTTTAGCTATTTTAAAAACGACTACAACAAAAGAATACTAAGTCAACGCATATTCATTGCAAAAGACAGTTTGTTTAACCGAACGAAGACATTTACAAGTCAACGACAATTGGCTAACCTCGATAATTTTAAATTTGTTAATATTAACTACGATACATCCGGAGGTAAGTTTATCGCCAATATTTTTACAAGTCCATTGGATTTGTATTCGCTCTCAAACGAAGTGGGGGTAACAGTAACGCAGGGCTTTCCTGGTCCGTATATAAACTTAAGTCTACGGAAAAGAAATCTTTTTAAGGGTTTAGAGATTGGTGAAATCAATGGTCGATTTGGGTTTGAAGGAGTTGCCTCTGCCACCGATGAAAATGCCATCTACGCAAGTACTGAGGCCAGCATTAACGGATCACTTACATTTCCACAGTTTCTTTTTCCTTTCAGCGAAAAAAAATTCTATAAATATGGTCAATACAATCCGCGAACAAAGGTTTCATCTGGTTACACGTATTCCGATCGGCCAGAATACAAAAGAGGCATAACCAATGTCAGTGGTACCTATACCTGGGATATTAATCATCGTAAACAGTTTGCGTTAACTGCCGTCAACCTTAACATCATTGACTCCAACCTTACCCCAGAATTTGAACAACAACTACTTGACTTACAAGCTCAGGGAAATAACCTGATCAACGCCTTTAAAAAATCATTTGTCAGTAGTATGATTTTTGCGTTTACCTGGAACCCGAGAAATTATGGCAATAGAGAGCGCAATTCTTATATCATTCGCACCACATTGGAAAGCGGAGGCATGTTCCAAAACTTTTGGACGCCTAAAATTTTGCTTGAGAAAAATCTTGAGCTCTACCAATATTTACGATTAAGTATTGATTATCGTAAAAACATGATACTCGACAAAACCCGGTCTTTAGCTTATCGGATTAACTCTGGTGTTGGGTTTTCGTATGGT